>JAQTVL010000456.1 GCA_028706835.1 Phycisphaerae bacterium
GACCACACGCGAGGACGTGGTCGGCCTTCAGCAGTGGGCCCGCGTCTTCGGCGAGGGGTTTGCAGGGCTGATCGTGTTTGTGTACTGGCTGACGAATCCGGAACACGGCTGCCCGGCGGTCGGCCAGTTGCACACGTTCCGAGACCGGCGGTACCTGCTGGCCGGGATGCCGGTCGACACGTATGCCGCCGCCCTGCGGGACCGCAGTCGGAAATGGCAAACAGTGTCGGTGCCCGCGAGGCCGTTCCGCGAGTTGGTGCGTCCGGTGACCGATTTCATTTGAGCATCCCTACTTTACTTGCTCCGACGGTGTCTTATAATGAGGCCGTGGGGTTGCTGGAAGCCTGTTGCGAGACTGAACATGATTAATCTCTGGCTGGCGGCCGGACCGATAGTGGCGGAGTTGATCGGTCTCGACCAGGTCGGCGGCGAGACGAAGGTGGCTGCGCAGGCCGGCCAGGTCACGCTGACGTGGGTGATCGGCGTGCTGATCGCGCTGGCGATATTGGTGGTCGCGTTTAAGAAGAGCAGACGGACGCACCTGGACTGATACATCCATCCGCGGTCTGAGTGGGCGTTTCGCAAGGAGGAAGATCGATGAGCGTCAAAAACGTATTGCTGATCGTTCTGGTGCTGGCGAACATGCTGCTGGTGACGGGGCTGGTGCTGCAAATGACGGCCCCGCAGACGGCGATGGCCCAGCGCGGCCCGGGCGGCGCGGTCAATTACGCCGTGGTCGCGGCCAGGATGGAGCGCGGCGAGGATGCCGTCTGGATCCTCGATCTTGGAAACCGCAAACTCTATTCCTATCGCCTGCCGCAGGGCAATGACCGCGTGATGAAGTTCATCGGCGTGCGCGACGTGGGGACCGACCTGCGAAACAAGTGAGCGACCCGCTCCGTGGAGAGTGAACCGTGAACAATACAAGCAAGCTTTTTGCGATTGCCGTTCTTGCGATTACCGCAGTGCTGCTGCTGTGCACGCTGGTCATCATGGACCGCATGCCGGCCAATGCCGCCCTGGGCGTGGGCACTTCCGAGCACCAGGGCGACTATATCCTGGCTGTCGGCGCCACCCAGCAGGGCGACGATTGCGTCTACGTCATCGATACCGCCACGCAGAAGATGGGCGTCTATTGGGCGAACACGAACCAGAGCCGGCTGGACGTCAAGGCCCAGCTCGACCTGGGCAACATGGGCGCCCCGGTCGGCAAGGTTCGCCCGTAAGCCGCCTTGGACTGACTCGATATTCTGTGGTGCCGAATCGCCCGCGACACGTCGGCGATCCGGCATCTTTTTTTGACTGGAATTTGCATGGACCCGGTGATCAGCCAACTGGCGGGACTCGTCCTTGCCGGCGAGGCCATCGACCGCGAAGGGGCGATGCAACTCGCCGACGTGACCGGCGAGCGGCTGTACGACCTGTTCTACTGGGCCAACCGCGTGCGGATGGCGCGGTTCGGCCTGTCGGTCACGTTCTGTTCGATTGCGGCTGGGCGGGTCGGCGGGTGCAGTGAGGACTGCAAGTTCTGCGCGCAGTCCGCACGCCACCAGACGCACATTCAGGCTGGGCCGGCCGCCACCGACGCGCAGCTTGTCGCCGCAGCCCGCGAGGCTGTTCGCGCCGGCGCCGGTTCGTTCGGCATAGTCAACCCCGGCCGGTCGCCCAGCGCGAAGGAACTGGCCGGCCTGGCGGACTCGTATCGCGAGCTGGCGGCGGTGGGATCGTTGCGGCTGTGCGCGTCGCTTGGCTGCCTGACGCTCGACCAAGCCCGGCGGCTGTGCGCCATGGGCGTCCGGCGATACAACCACAACCTGGAGACCTCGCGGCGGTTCTACCCGAGCATCGTGAGCACGCACGCCTTCGACGACCGCGTGAACACCCTGCGAAACGTGAAGGCTGCCGGCATGGATATCTGCTCCGGCGGCATCTTCAATCTCGGTGAGACGTGGGCGGACCGCGTGGACATGGCGATCACGCTGCGGGAACTCGGGGCGGTGATGGTCCCCCTGAATTTTCTGCACCCGATCCCCGGCACGCCGCTGGCGGATCGGCCGGCGATGCCCGCGATGGACGTCCTCAAGGTTGTCGCGATCTACCGACTGCTGCTCCCCGGCGCGGAAATCAAGCTGGCCGGCGGCAGGGAACTGAACCTTCGCGATCTACAGAGTTGGATGTTCTACTGCGGCGCGACCAGCGCGATGGTCGGCAACTATCTGACAACCTGCGGCCGCCCCACAGAGCAGGACCAGGCGATGGTTCGCGACCTGGGGCTGACGCTCCGCAACGAGCATCAGCCGTAGTGTCAGGGCAGGGGACCCCTGCCCTGAATCCGAATGAAAACCCCACTCGTCATCACGGGTTGCGGCGTCGTCGGCCCCGCGGGGCTCGGCGTCGCCCGGCTTTGGGATGCAGTTGTTAGTGGTCGCTTGCTTGGGTCGCCGTTCGCCGGTGCGGGCTCGGATGGGCTTCGAATCCCGTTTGTGGGCGCGATTCCGCCCGCAGTCGAGCCGTTGCTCCCGTGGCCGCGGTTTCGCGTGGCATCGTTCATGGCGTTGGCTGCGGACGAAGCCGTCCGGGCGGCTGGTTGGCCGTCGGAAACGCTGTCGGACGAGGCAACGGGCCTCTGTGCCGCGACATCCAAAGGCGATATCGCCGCGATGACGGCGTCCGGGCGCCAGCCGGCCGATTTCCTGAAGTGTCTTCCCGACGGCCCGGGCAACCGGCTGGCGGAACGATTGGCGATCCGCGGCCCGCGGGTGACGTCCGTGGCCGCATGCGCCACGGGAACCCACGCACTGATCCGCGCAGCGCAGATGTTGCGCGACGGTGACGCCGATCGCGTGCTCGTGTCTGTCGCCGACGCGTCGATCACGCCGCTGCTGCTGGGCGCCTTCGCGCGCATGGGCGTCCTGACCGCAGACGCCTGCCGGCCGTTCGATGTCGGCCGCAGCGGGTTCTTCATCTCCGAGGGGGCCGCCGCCGTCACTATCGAGCGAGCCGACGCCGCCGCCGCGCCGCCGCTGGTCGAGTTGGCCGGCTGGCTCACTGGCGCCGACCCAACCGGCCTGATCGCCCAGGATGTCACCGGCGGCACGCTGGGCGACGCGATTCGGATACTGCTGTCGCGAGCGAAACTGTCGCCGCGCGACGTAACACTGTACAGCGCGCACGGCACCGCGACCGCAAGCAACGACCGCGCCGAGGCCGCCGCCATCGGCGATTCGCTGCGGGCGAACGGTTCGCCGGGCCCGTGGGTCTTCGCCGCCAAGTCGATGGTCGGCCATCTGCTTGGCGCTGCCAGCCTGACGGAGGCGATCGTCGCCATCGAGGCGGTCGTCCGGGGCGTATGCCCGCCAACACCGACGCTCTGCCGGCTGGACCCGCGGTGCAACGTGGCGATCGGTTCTGTGGCCCACGAGGCTCACCATCGCGCAGCCATCTGCACGAGTTTGGGTTTCGGTGGTCAGATGGGCTTGCTGGCATTCCGCCGAGTGTGACCGCGCGGGGGGCGGGTTTTCGTCACAGGTTATCCACAGACGAGCAGGGAAGTTATCCACACATAGCATCGAAAGTTATCAACAATCGCCGAAATAGCGAGAAACACCGAGGAAATCGCGGTCGGTGGGTTAAACTTGCGATCATTCTGATATACTGGGAACGCAACATAACATATATTATCGGACGTTGCGGATCGGACGTCTCTGTGGGGCTGCGAACCCATCCCCGGCGAATCGTGTTGGCCTTACACTGCGGCATGCTGTCCGTGCGGGTTTCTTGCTGGCGGTTACAGCCTGAGGACTTTTACCCACAAGCGCGCACAAAAGCGGCCCACGCTCTGCTGCGAAGAGGCAAGCGACAGCCGACGTCGGGGCGGAACGTCGACGTGGGGACGTAAGCCAAACCAACGCGGGGGGGGCGCGGTCCAGCGCCGCGGTCACAGACGACGAAGAGGGCGAGGAGAGTTAACCGCCGATAACCGCCGACGAACGCCGATGAACAAGAAGTCGGAATTCAGGAGACAGAATTCAGAATGGAAATGAGGAGCCGAGGCCTTTGTCCTGATTCTGAATGCTGACTTCTTCTGAATGGTGGATTCTCCTCGCTTATCGGCGTTCGTCGGCGTTCATCGGCGGTTGATTCCTCTTCGCGGCCCTTTCTGGGCAATCCTGTATTTGTGCGCGCTTTACCCAGAATCGACCCCAGGAAAATCTTCGAGATTTTCAAGATCGGTTACTCCTTTTGT
>JAQTVL010000457.1 GCA_028706835.1 Phycisphaerae bacterium
TGTCGCATGTTGATTATAACCTCATTGCCAGACATAGCTTATCGTCTGCATGAGTCTATGGCAACGAGGGGAGAGAGTCAAGAACAAAACGCTATAAAGCATTACTAAAACAAGATTTATAGACGATTTGATCCCTGGATGGAGTTCTGAGGGAGGCGTCTATTATGCCTTCGATTTGGCCCCGCGGTTTTGGGAGAGTCTTCTTGAGATGGCGGACGCAGGGCGAGTCCTGAGCATCGACCATGTTCAACGCGAATTGGCGGATGGAAAGGACGACCTTGCCTTCTGGGCGAAGACGCACTTTTACAGGGCATTCGCTTCAACAGCAGACCCTGACGTGATACAGAACTACCGACTCCTCATGGAATGGGTGCAGTCAGAACCTCAGTTTCTTCATACTGCCAAGGCTGAGTTTGCATCCATTGCGGATGGATGGCTTGTTGCTTACGCCAAGGCGAAGGGATGTACAGTAGTCACCCATGAGGTCCTTGATCGGCATGCGAAGAAGAAGGTGCCCATCCCGAATTTGTGTGCAGCATTCGGTGTCCCCTGTTTGGATCCATTCACGATGCTGCGCAGATTGGGTGTACGATTCGCCTAGCCCGGCAGGGCGAGCATCTGATCCAGCGCCAGCTTCGCCAGTTGCTTTGTCGGCTCGTCGACCGTCACGCGGTTGACCACCCGTCCCGCCGCCAAGTTGTCCAGCGACCATAGCAGGTGCCGGGGGTCGATGCGGTACATCGTCGTACACAGGCACTGGATGCCCGTCAGCGACTGCACGTGCTTTTCGCCGCGGTAGCGGTCGGCCAGTCGCTTGACCAGGTGAATCTCCGTGCCCACCGCCCAGGCGCTGCCGGGCGGGGCGGCGTCGATCACCTGGCCGATCCGCTCGGTCGAGCCGGACTGGTCGGCCTTCTGCACCACCGCAAAATCGCACTCGGGATGGACGATCACCTGGACGCCAGGCCGCTCCGCCCGCACGCGGTCGATGTCGGCCACCGTGAAGATCTGGTGCACCGAACAGTAGCCGTTCCACAGGATGAACCGGGCGGCGCGGATTTGCTCGTCGGTCAGCCCGCCGTTGCGCTGGGCCGGGTCCCAGACCGCCATCGACTCCAGCGGATAACCCATCTCGAAGGCCGTGTTCCGCCCGAGGTGCTGGTCCGGGATGAACAGTAGCTTGACGTTCTCGCCCCGCCCCAGCGCCCATGCGATCGCCCGGCGAGCGTTCGAGCTGGTGCAGGCGGTTCCGCCGTGCCGCCCGACGAACGCCTTCACCGCTGCCGTCGAGTTGACATAGCAGATCGGCACGATCGGCTCGCCCCCGACGCGGGAGATCGTCTCCCACGCATCGACCACGTCGTCCTCGTCCGCCATCTCCGCCATCGAGCAACCGGCTGACAGGTCCGGCAGAATCACCTGCTGGCCGGGCGACGAGAGGATGTCGGCCGACTCGGCCATGAAGTGGACGCCGCAGAACACGATGAACTCAGCGGTCGTCTGCGAGGCCTGCCGGCTCAGCTTGAAGCTGTCACCGACGAAATCGGCGAACCGGACGATGTCGTCCTCCTGGTAATGGTGGCCGAGAATGACCACCCGCCGCCCGAGCGCCGCCTTGCGTTCGGCGATCCGCGCGAGCACGTCCGGGTCGGCCATTCGCTGATACTCATCCGGCAACGGCGGCTGAAACGGCATCTATTTCTCTCCAACCTGGCAGGGCAGGTTCTTGTGGACCAGCCTGCGGAGTTTGCGGCAATACACCGCCGACATCGTGCGGCACAGGCCCGCGGTGTCGGCCGGCGGAAAATCCGCGCGTGGGCAGTCGAACCCACAGACGGCGGGTCGAACGAACCGCTTGGCACCCTTACGCGGCTTCCGCATCCACGGGATTGTACTCGATTCGCAAGCCTGCGACCAACCCGCGACAGCGATACAATTAGACGTGGGTGGCTTCCTCGAAAGGAGGGGCCGATGGGTACCCAGACGATCGAACGCAGCCAATGGCCGCGATTCTGCCAACGGTTCACGGACCTTCACCAACGATGGGCGATCTCGCTGGACAAGAGCGGCCATGACGGCCTGACGGTCTCGGGCGTGAAGCTGGTCTCGGTGGAACTGCGGGGCCGCGACGACGACACCGCGTTCGCCGTCACCTACCGCGTGCCCGGCGAGTCGTTCGACCAGACGTACCTGCTTCGCCAGCCGACGAAGGTGCAGGTCGAGCGGACCGGCGACGAGGCGGACCAGACGCTGATCGTGCAGTCGGATAAGGAGTCGCTGACGATCGCGTTCCTGGTGACGGCCCCCGCCGAGGTGCTCAACGGGATCACGTGACGGAACCGGCCAGGTGACCTATGCCCGCGATGTTCAATAACCGACCCCACGCCGGCAGAGAGTTGGCGGCGGCACTGCGCCGTTACGCCGGCCGGGCGGACGTGCTCGTGCTGGGCCTGCCGCGCGGCGGGGTCGAGGTCGCGGCGGAGGTGGCGGACGCGCTGCACGTCCCGTTGGACGTGATGCTGGTCCGCAAGCTGGGCGTGCCCGGCCACGAGGAACTCGCGATGGGCGCCGTCGGCGCCGGCGGCGCCCGGGTGCTCAACCGCGACGTGATCGCCGCGCTGGGCATCCCGCTGGACGTGGTCGAGTCGGTGGCCGAACGCGAGGGCATCGAACTCGCCCGCCGCAACGCCGCCTATCGCGCCAACCGCCCGCCGCCGCGGATCGCCGGCAGGACGATCATCCTGATCGACGACGGCCTGGCCACCGGTGCGTCAATGCGGGTGGCGGTGCAGGCGGTGCGGCAGCTTCAGCCGCAGCGGGTTATCGTGGCCGTGCCGGTCGCCCCGCCGGAGACGGTTCGGGAACTCGGGAGCCAGGTCGACGAGATGGTGTGCCTGTCGGCCCCGGCCGACTTCGACGGCGTGGGGCGATGGTACGCGGACTTCTCGCAGACCAGCGACCGGCAGGTGCGGGACCTGCTGGAGTCCGCCTGGGCGAGAGAGAAGGCGGGGGTGCGTCAATGAAAGCGACGGTTAGCTCTGAAGATGTCGTCCTGCAAATCGGCGAGGTGTCGCTCTCCGGCGCGCTGACGTTGCCCGAGGGGGCGACCGGCGTGGTCGCGTTCGCCCACGGCAGCGGCAGTTCCCGGTTCAGCCCGCGGAATCGATACGTTGCCGCGGTCCTCAACGACGCCCGCCTCGGCACGCTGCTGTTCGACCTGCTGACCAGCCCGGAGAACGACGCCGACCAGCAGACCGCCGCCCTGAGGTTCAACATCGAACTGCTGACGGAACGCCTGGCCGGCGCGGTCGATTGGCTGGCGCGGTCGCCGGGCACGCGGAACCTGAAGATCGGCCTGTTCGGCGCGAGCACGGGGGCCGCGGCGGCGCTGGTGACGGCGGCGAATCGACCCGCCATCGTGGCGGCGGTCGTTTCGCGTGGCGGCCGGCCCGACCTGGCTGGCGACGCCCTGCCCCGCGTGGTCGCCCCGACGCTGCTGATCGTCGGCGGCCAGGACAGCGCCGTGCTCGACCTGAACCGGTTGGCCGCCCAGCAACTCCGTTGCGACCACCGGGTGGAAACCATCCCCGGCGCGACCCACCTGTTCGAGGAGCGAGGCGCCCTCGAGCACGCCGCCCGACTGGCCCGTGACTGGTTCGCCGACTACCTGTAGCGCCCCCTCTGCGCCGCGCAGAAAAGGGGTCACGTACTATTTCTGACCGCCAACAATACATCGTGACCCCTTTCCCTGCCTTACCTCCAAGGCCATCGAACAGCAAGGCAGAAATAGATCGTGGCCTGCTCTGTAGAAATGCTCGGCTTAACCTTCTCCCCCTGGGAGAAGGTGGCCCTTCAGGGCCGGATGAGGGTGCACCGCAATATGCCACTTGCCTGGGTTCGCAGCCGAAACACGGGGCGAGCGGAGCACCCTCACCCGCCCCCGGCAAGCCGGGGGCACCCTCTCCCAGAGGGAGAGGGTTAATCCGGGGTTTTCTACAGAGCAATCGTGACCCCTTTCCCACCCCTTTCCCACGCCCATTAAGGCATTGAACCCGCGAAGCGGGTGGCGGCATGTAGCCCCAGGCGAGCGCAGCGAACCTGGGGGATGCTCCCTCGTTGTTCTACACATCTTTTCATCGGAAAGGAGCCGGCGATCCGGTATTGTGAAGGCCACTTGGACGGATCCGAGTAACTTATCTGGAGTAACGGCCAATGTCCCATGGATGGGGCCAAGCCG
>JAQTVL010000458.1 GCA_028706835.1 Phycisphaerae bacterium
CGAGCAGGATCAACCTGCGACGCCACCGGCCAGGCATTGGTTTGCGTTTCATAGTCGAACTGCCCCGATCATCCCGGCCCCTTGAGCCTCTTGGTCCTGCCCGGCGGCAGATAGTTCTGCCCGGTGACGACCCGGCGGCCGGTCTTCTGCTCCAACTCCAGGCGGGCTTTCTTGGCGATGTTTCCGCCGGTCTTGGCGGCGACTTTGTTCTCGTTCATGCCGGTGGCATCGGTTGTCTCGGCGATCTGGCGGGTGGACAGTTCAGCCAACGCGGTGAAGATCAACTCCGCTTCGCTCATGTGGTCGCGCAGGTTCTGGGTCTTGAGGCCCTTGATGATCTTGTGGTCCTGGACCGTGACGCCGGACCACTCCTGGTGGATGATGTTTGTCAATATGGCATACTCTTCGCCTTCCTTGATTTCGTGGCCGGCCCAGTAGTCGGTGAGCTTGTTGCGGGTTTCCTGCCCGGTCATTCGCTGCTGAATCCAACGCTCACTGCGCCCGTGCCTCTGCCACGTCTCGCGGGCGCGGTCCAGTGCCCGGGCGGGGTCGGCCAATTCCTGCATTCGCTCGTAGCCGACCCTGGCCAACCAGAGCTTGATCGGTTCGGCCTTGGGGCTGGGAACGCTCTGAACGAGGCGCAGGAGGGTCTCGGGGCTGGCGACATCGGTGAGGTAGTTTTTCCCGTCGGCAGCGGGGAGTTTCAGTCGGTTACAATTTGTAACCGACTGGCTGCCTTCCTTGCGAAGCCGATTCTTTAGCACCTTCCAGTAGTTTCTCGCGACCTGGAAATCGGACTGCTGGGTCAGCACCTGGATAATATCCACGACCGAGAAGAACCAGGTATCCGTCTTCTCGTCGTAGATACGGCGGATTTCGCGATCCTCGAACACGACGGGCAGGAATCTCATAGAACACCCCTTCACGCAATTCTGCGTTCCGATCTGGTCTGTCCTCCCGGGCAAAGCAGCGCCTTGCCGCTACACGCTCACCCTCGCCTCTAGCACTTCGTCCTTCGGCTGCTGTCTCAACCCTCGATCGGCGGGAGGGCGACCGCGTGCATTTCGCGGATTGCGGGGACGGCGGCCAGGGCGGCCATCAACTCCTTGCTCGGCTCGCTGTCGACGCGGAGGATCATCAAGGCCGTCTTGCCCTGACGGGAGATCGTCATGTCGGCGATGTTCACGGCCTGCTTGCCGAAGGTCATGCCGACGGCGCCGATGACGCCGGGGCGGTCGTCGTTGAACAGGAGCACCATGTTGCCGGCGGGGACCATGTCCATCCGGTAGCCGTTCACTTCGAGCACGCGCGGCAGGCCATCGGCCAAAACCGTGCCGGCGACGCGAAGCTGGGTGGCGTCGGCGAGCGTGACGACGGCTTCGAGTCGCTCGGCGGCGCCGTCGCCGGCGGAACGGGTGGTCTCGGCGAGCTCCGTGCCGTATTGCTGGAGAATCTGGCTGATGTTGACCACGTTGATCGGGGTGTCGCGGTGCGGGCGGAGCAGGGCGATGGCCAGCAGGCGGGTCAGCGTGGGGGCGACCGGGGAGAGCGTTTCGCTGTAGACGGTGAGCTCGATCTTCTTGATGCCCTTGACGGCGAGCGGGGCGATGAGGCCGCCCATGCGATCCGCCAGGTCCGCGAACTTCTTGCCCTTGGGGGGCAGGTCGAGCTTGATGGGGCCGAGGTTGACGGCGCCGACGATCTGGCCGCGGGTGAGGTAGGCGATCATGGCTTCGGCGGCCTGGAGCGAGACGGCCAACTGGGCCTCGGTGGTGGAGGCGCCGAGGTGGGGGGTGGCGATGACCTGCGGCAGTTTGAGCAGGGGGCTATCCGCGGGCGGCGGCTCGACGGGGAAGACATCGAAGGCGGCGCCGGCGACCTTGCCGGCGGTAATCGCGTCGGCCAGGGCCTGCTCGTCGACCAGGCCGCCACGGGCGCAGTTGATGACGCGGACGCCGGGCTTGCACTTGGCGAGGGCGGCGGCGTTGAGAATGTTGGCGGTCTGGGCGGTCTTGGGGGTGTGCAGGCTGATGAAGTCGGCGACGGCGAGCAACTCGTCGAGGTCCTTGACGAGCTTGACACGGCCGCCGAGGACGTCGCCGACGACGAAGGGGTCGTAGGCGACGACCTGCATCTCCAGGCCCAGGGCGCGGGCGGCGACGGCTTTGCCGACGCGGCCCAGGCCAATAAGGCCCAGTGTCTTGCCAGCGAGTTGGACGCCGGTGAACTTGGTCTTTTCCCACTGGCCCGCGCGCATGGACGTGGCGGCGTCGACGAGGTGTCGGCTGAGGGCGCACATCATGGCGATGGTGTGCTCGCCGGTGGAAAGGGTGTTGGCGTCGGGGGGTGTCATGACGAGGACGCCGCGGTCGGTGGCGGCCTTGAGGTCGACATTGTCCACGCCGACGCCGGCGCGGGCGATGGCCTTGAGCCGGCCTGACTTGGCGAGAACCTTGGCGGTAACTTTGCTGCCGGAACGGATGATGAGTCCGTCGAACTGGCCGACCTGCTCGGCGAGCTGGTCCTCGGTGAGGCCTGGGGAGTTGGTGAGCTCAAGGTCGCTGTGGGCGCGGATGAGTGCGAGGCCTTCGGCGGCGAGTTTGTCGGAGACGAGAATACGCGGCATGGTGCACCTCTAGAGTTGTGCGCTGATCTTCCGTTGAATGGCGTTCCGGGGCAATAGTAACGTCGATAGGGGCGGCTGCCAAGTGATTCTAGTGCTCTGTCGGCCGTCATTCGATGGGTGCCATGGCTGGGCCGCCGTCCGGTCGTTTTGGACGGCGGACCAGCCATGCCCGCGCGAGCAAGACATGCCTGCGACAAAACGACCGTCGCAGGCATGGCACCCAATCCATCCGTTGACGGCTGACAGAGGACTAGCCGGCGTCGATCAGGCCGAGGGCGCCGCCGTAGGCGGCCTGCATGTGGCGGCGAAGCTGCACGTGGCCCGGGGCGGCCAGGGTCGGGTCGGCCTGGACGCCGGCGAAAGCGTCCTTTCGGGCCTCGCGGAGCAGATTGAGATCCTTCGCCAGATCCACGTGCACGAATTCCGGCAGGCCGTGCTGGGCGACACCGAAGAACTGCCCCGGCCCGCGGCGAGCGAGGTCCTCCTCGGCGATACGGAAACCGTCGCGCGTCCGCTCCATGATGTCCAATCGCCCGGCGTCGGAGTCCTTGCTGACGAATAGCAGGCAGTAGCTGCGCGCGATGTCGGCCGACCGCCCGATGCGGCCGCGAAGCTGATGCAGTTGGGCCAGTCCGAAGCATTCGGCGGCCAGAACGCCCATCACGTCGGCGCGGGCGATGTCAACGCCGACCTCGACGACGGTCGTCGCGACAAGGACGCGAACGCGTCCCGCGGCGAAAGCCGCGAGCACGTCGCGCTGACGCTCTCGTGGCATCTGGCCATGCACCAGCGCCACGCCGTGCTTCTCAAAACGGGGCTGCAATTCGCGATAGGCCTGCTCAGCCGAAATGGTTTCCTCTCGCTCCTCGTCGCCAGGCGAGCGCGGCGACTCGTCCTCGGTTGCCCCGATTCGCGGGCAGACAAAGAACGCCTGGCCGCCGCGCGCCAGCCGGGCCCCGACAAAGTCGAGGGCGGCGTTGCGGTTGGCTTCCGTGACAACTCGCGTCTCGGTGCGCCCCCGGCCGGGCGGCAATTCGTCGATGATAGAGACGGCCAGGTCGCCGAAGACGGTCAGGGCCAGCGAACGCGGGATCGGCGTGGCGGTCATGACCAGCAAGTGCGGGAACGTGTTGGGGACACCCGAGCGCACGCCCTCGGCGTTGCGGCTAAACAACGGGTCCGCGACGCCGCCGCCCTTCGCCACCGACTTGGTTTCCCGCAGTTCCGCGCGCTGCCGCACGCCGAACTTGTGCTGCTCGTCGATCACCGCCAGCCCCAGCCGGGCGAACCGCACGCCTTCGCTCACCAATGCTGATGTCCCCACCACGAGGTCCAGTTCCCCCTCCGCCAACTGCCCGTGAATCCGTTTCCGTTCGCCGGCCGATAACGACCCCGTCAGCAGCGCGAACCGCACCCGGCTGCCCGCCAGATACTGCGCGATGCGATCATGGTGCTGGCTGGCCAGGATTTCGGTCGGCGCCATGATCGCTGCCTGCCGCCCGTTGGCCACCGCCACCAGGGCCGCGAACAGTGCCACCACCGTTTTGCCGGAGCCCACGTCCCCCTGGAGCAGCCGGTTCATCGGCTCAGGCTTAGCCAGGTCGCCGCC
>JAQTVL010000459.1 GCA_028706835.1 Phycisphaerae bacterium
CTCACCCAGCTTCGCCGAGACGTGCTCGATGCCAACCTCGCCCTCGCCCGCGGCGGCCTGGTCTCCGGGACGTTCGGAAACGTCAGCGGCGTCGACCGCGAGCGCGGCGTCGTCGCGATCAAGCCGTCCGGCGTGCCGTATGAGAAACTGACGGCTGCGAAGATCGTGCTCGTGTCCCTGGCGGACGGCAAGATCGTCGGCGGCACGCTCCAGCCGAGCAGCGACCTGGCGACGCATCTGGATCTCTATGGCGCGTTCCCGACCATTGGCGGCGTCGCGCACACGCACAGCCCGCACGCAACCGCCTTCGCCCAGGCCCGCCGGGCAATCCCGGCGCTGGGTACGACGCATGCGGACTACTTCTTCGGCCCGATCCCCTGCACTCGCCGAATGCGGCCTGCGGAAATCGCCAGGGACTACGAGCCCAACACCGGGCGGGTGATCGTCGAACGCATCCAGCCGATCGGCCCGGCCAACATGCCGGCGGTGCTCGTCGCCAACCACGGCCCGTTCGCGTGGGGCGCGACTGCGGCGGAGGCTGTCGAGCACGCCGCGATGCTGGAGTACGTCGCATCGCTCGCCAGCCTCACGCTACGGATCTGCCCGGGGAGCCCGACGCTCGCCGACCCGCAACTCGTGAAGAAACACTTCTCCCGTAAGCACGGCCCGGACGCCTACTACGGCCAACGGCGGTAGGCGGATACCATGACCTAATCAGATGACTTCCAGATAATCGCGGTTCGGCAGCGCAGGGAAGGCCCCGTGCGGCTCGGCCTGGTACCAGAACGCGACCGACGCGATGTCGTCCTGGAGCGGCAGGTATCGCCCGCCGCTGCGCCAGCCGAGGGCCTGGATCGTCACCCGCAGATCCTTCTCGAACCGAACCGGGTCGGTGATGTGGAACCGGTAGAGCCCGAACCGCGTGTTGGCCAGGTAATGCCCGTCCGGGCGAATCACCTGCGGCAGGCCGGCGTAGGGCGTGGCGAACTCGCGGTACTCGACCGTCTCGACCCCGGCGGCGTTCTTCTGCTTCACGTCGAAATCGTAGGACCCGCAGAAGTAGTCCTCCGTGCCGGTGCCGCAGATGGTCGGGAACTCGCCGTCGCCGTCGAGGTAGAACTTGATCTCGCCCTCGCCCCACCAGCCGTTGTTGTTCACGCCCCATGCCATGTAGGTCCCGACATACTGGCCCCACCCGGTCACGCCGTCGAGCAGCGTATGCACCGCCTTGTACGGCAGAGGGTTGTTCCGCCGGAACTGGGCGTGGAAATAGGCCGCGTCGTCGGGCACGTCGGTCAGCGTGTAGTTGATCTGGTAGAAGACTACGGTGCCCTTTTCGGCCTCAGCCGGCGTGTTGCGGTTCTCAATCGTGATTTTGCAGTGTTTTCGAAACGGCATTTCCCAGTAGCAGTTGAACGCGCTGCCCGGGTTCACGCACACCGGCAGCGCTGACACCTGGGCGTATTGCCCCCAGCCGCAGCAGAAGAAATCGCCCACCGGACATTCGACCGACGGCGTGGCCTCGTTGTCCCAGTAGAACCGGATGATCAGGTTCCGCCACGGCGCCCCGGGCGTCATCCAGATTTGCTGGATCGCGCCTGGCCCGGCGATGTCCGCCAGCGTCACCGTCTGGCCGGCCGGCACGCGGATAGCCGGCGCCACCTTCCAGCCTCGGCCAAGGTCGCGGGCCGCCTGGGTCGAGAGGCCCTCGGTCGCCATCGCCCCCTTGCCCTTTTCGCCCGTCGGGTTCTCCGCGGAGATCGACCGCGTCTTGGCACGCGAGAGGCGACTCAGGTTTCCGACGTGCATTCCCAGCCCGTTAAAGCTGCTCATTGGCGTCTCCGTCCGAAAGTTTCGATGTGCCCAAGCCCTGGGACTGCGGCCCCTGGGCATCTGTTCTCAGTCCCCTCCGGTCAGCGGCTCGCCCATCGCCTGCAACTGCGACACCCGATCCTGAATCACCGCCTTTAGAGTGGAACGGCGGCGGGTGATTCGCCGCGTCTGGTCATCGTACAGGCCGTTCCTGCGCCAGGCAGCCCGGTACTGCTCGCGGAGCTTGAACCACTCGTCCATGTACGTGCGGAGCCTCTCGTCCCGCAACGCCCGGCACTCCGTCGGCGTGTCGAAGGCGGCACCGAGCGGCGAGTCCTTGTAGTCGTCCGGCACCTTGAACCGCCGGTTCCAGCGAAGCATGTCCTCGTTGCTGCACCCAGCCAGCGCAGTCGCCAGCAGGCATGCAGCGCCCAGCAACAACACGGCCCATCGAGTTTGATTCATCCGTTGCCTCCGAAACCACAACCACGTCCGTATGATCGCATCCGCGGGATGGATGGATAAAGACAGCTTTCAGCATTCAGCTTTCAGCTTTCAGCTTTCAGGGTCTTCGCCGTAGCTGACCGCTGAAAGCTGATCGCTGACCGCTATTTCTTCAGCAGCGACGCGCCCGTCATTTCCGCCGGTTGGGGCAGGCCCATCAGTTCCAGGCCTGTCGGGATCACGTCCGCCAGCGTGCCGTCCTTGCGAAGTTCAACCTTGGGGCCCTTCAGCCGATCATCGACCACGATCAGGTCGACGTCGCCGACGGTATGGGCGGTGTGCGGGCCGTGGGTCGTCGGGTCGTACATCTGCTCGGCGTTGCCGTGGTCCGCGGTCACGATCGCCACCCCGCCCTGGCGGCGCATGGCGTCGAGCACCAGGCCGACCGCGCGGTCGACCGTCTCGACGGCCTTGACCGCCGCCTCCATGACGCCGGTGTGCCCGACCATGTCGCAGTTGGCAAAGTTCACGACCACGGCATCATACTGGCCGGTGTCGATCGCCGCGGCCACAGCCTCGCCGACCGCGGGGGCGCTCATCGCGGGCTTCTTGTCGTAGGTGTCCAGCTTGTTGCCGGCGTCGTCCACCTTCGGCGACGGAATCAGCTTGCGATCCTCGCCGGGGAACGGCTCTTCGCGGTAGTCGTTGAAGAAGAACGTCACGTGGGCGTACTTCTCGGTTTCGGCGCAGCGGAACTCGGTCAGGCCCAGCTTGCTGAGATACTCGCCGAAGATGTTGGTCATCTTCGGCGGGCGGGGGAATATCACCTGCACGGGCAACCCCTGCTCATACTCGCTCATCGTGGCGTAGTACAGGTCGAGTTTGCGGCCGCGGTCGAACGCGGAGAAATCGTCCTGCACAAACGCCTTGGTGATCTCGCGCGGGCGGTCGCCCCGGAAGTTGAAGAATATCACCGAGTCGCCGTCCTCGACCGTCGCCAGCGGCTCGCCCTTGGCGCCGGTCACGATCGTGGGCTCGATAAACTCGTCGGTCACGCCGCCGTCGTAACTGGCCTGCATGGCGGCGATGGGGTCCGCCGCCTTCGCGCCCTCGCCGTAGCGGAGCATCCGGTAGGCCTTCTGCACGCGGTCCCAGCGGTTGTCGCGGTCCATGGCCCAGTATCGCCCGGTGACGGTCGCGATCCGCCCGACGCCGATTTCGCGGGCCTTGGCCGCAATGGCTTCGAGGTAGGCCTTTCCGCTCTGCGGCGGGCTGTCGCGCCCGTCGGTGAATGCGTGGATGTAAACCTGCGACAGTGCATTCCGCTTGGCCAGTTCGAGGATGCCATACACGTGATTCAGCAGCGAGTGAACGCCGATGTCGCTGGCCAGCCCCATCACGTGCAGCTTGCCGCCGCGACTCTTGGCCCGCTTGACTGCCTCCAGCGCGACCGGGTTGCCGAAGAACTCGCCGACGCGGATGGACTTGGTGATGCGGACCGACTCCTGGTCGACCACCCGGCCTGCGCCGATGTTCTGATGGCCGACCTCGCTGTTGCCCATGGTGCCGTCCGGCAGGCCCACCCATTCGCCGGAGGTGTGGATCGGCACGTTAGGATAATCGCGAAGGAGCGCGTCGTTGACGGGCGTGTCCGCCTGAAGGATGGCGTTGTATGGGTCAAGGCTGTGGTCGTAACTATGGCCCCAGCCATCGCGGATAATCAGCACAAACGGTCGGCGAGTCGGTCGAGTCACACTTGCTCCCTTAAAGGCAATGCCTCTATGATGTCGAATTGATTATGATATCGGGATCAGCCGGCTTTGCCTAGCCAACGCCGGCCCGAGGGTGCATAACCGTAGTTGCAGGGAGGGGCTGGCCGATAGATAGTGGTGGGGGAAGTTCGGCCGGCGGAGTCCGGCCTGTGGATCACGGAGGATCATCATGTCCGAGCAGCCAACACGCATTCCGC
>JAQTVL010000460.1 GCA_028706835.1 Phycisphaerae bacterium
CGGCCAGCTCACTTCGCCCGCTTGGCCGCCTGCTCCACCGCTGCCGAGAACTCCACCGCGTCGCCCACGCGAATCCCCAGACGCTTGCACTCCCCAGCCCCCAGTTCCAGCGCGTATTGCGCCGGGCCGCTGGAGCGATACACTGCCAGCAGGCCGGCCTGCCGATCGAGCGGCTCGGCCTTCATCGTGTGGATCGTCACGATCCGCCGGTCCGCGCCGATGAACGCAACGTCCAGGTCGGCCGTGCAGCCCTTCATCCAGAACCCCAGGCCGCCCTGAACGCCCGGAAAGACGAACAACATGCCGGTCTGCTCAGCCGGCCTGCCCTTGCCCGCCAGGCCGGTCGTCCGCGACGGGCCGTCGATCGCCAGCGACACGGTGATGGTCTGCCGGCTGATCCGAACGCTCGTCCCCGGCGGCTTGTCGGGCTGGGTCGCCGCCGCCGGCGGCCATTTGCCCGCCAGCGTTCGCTTCGCGAAGTCGCGGGCGTGCTCCGGTGCGATCGGGTTATCAGCCAGCACCCGCAAGGCCGCACGCGCGTCGTCGCCGCCCATCGCCCCCAGCGTGCCGCAAACCACGGCCCATTTCGGCCAGACGTTGCCCGGCTTGTCGCCCGCCTTCTGCGTCACCGAGATCAGGTACTTTCGCATCCCCGGCCCATTGGCCGACAGCGACTGAATCGCCGCCACGATGTACGTTTCCGCGATCGCGTGATGCGCCTCGACCTGTCCGATCGCGGTGTTGAGCAACTGCTCGCATTCCGCCGCGGTCAGTTCCGGCTGCGACGCAGCCGGTGGCGCGTCGGCAACCGCTCGCGCCGCGATCGCCGCCGCAACGACCACAATCACCGCCCATTGCGCCATCATTGGAACCCTCCCCGATCGCCGAACGACGTGAGACTTCAGATCAGCCCCGCACGCTTGCGCATGATCCATTCCAGCGACGCCACCGCGGCGAATACCAGCAGCAGCCACCAGCTCGACCACAGCGACAAGTCGCTGTGCAGCCGGGTGCGAAGCACCGGCTGGCCGAACAACTGCGACACCAACGCCGCCGTGGACGGCTCGAGCACCAGGCCGCCCTCCGCCAGCTCGGTCGCCGGGCGGGCCGCCAGTTCCTGCAACTCGATCGGGTCGCTGGCGGCCACGAACAGGTCGATCGCAACCTTCTGGCTGAGCTGGTCGTCCGCCAGGCCGGGCACGCGCTTGGCCTCCAGCACAATGGTGTACAGCCCGCCGGGCAGCGGCGCGGTCCGGGCGACGAATACGCCCTCCGACGGATTTCGCTTCTCGGCGTCCGGCTGCGTCGTCACGGCCTCGCCCGCCGGCTGGCTCGTCGCGCCCAGCCAGGCGGGCAGCAGGTTCACCTGCCGCTCGACCTTGCCGGCCCGCATGATCTTGGCGACCAGTTCGCCGCCCCGGGCCGGCGTGAAGTCGTCGCGGGTCACCTTCGCGCGGATCGTGATCTCTTCCCCAGGCCGATAGGTCGCCCGCTCCGTGCCGAGCTTGACGTGCTGCGAGCCGCCGGGCAGCCGGCCCGCGGTCGCCCAGCGCATCATCTGCGCCCAGAGCTTGTGGTGATACTTGTCGCCGACCTTGTAGCGAAGCTGCCACGTGCGGTCCCAGGCCAGGAACATCACCTGCCCCAGCCCGTAGCTCTGCGAGAGGATCAGCGGGCGCTGGCGGGCGATTTCCTCGCGCTTGGCGGCCTCGCTGGCCGCCGACTCCTCCGCCGGCGCCGGCGTGGCGGGGTCGGGCTTCGCGACATCGCTCTTCTCGCCGATCGGCTCGGCGTAGGCGAAGACGGTCGCGCTCGGCTTGGCGGTCGCGATCGCACAGCGCCACGTGGACAGCGGGGCACGGTCCCAGGCGAGTTGGCTGTCCGCGAGTTCCATCGACAGCCGCATCACGTCGGACCGCAGCCCGGCATCCGTCAGCTTGACGTGGAACGGCACCAGGGACGCCCGCGAGGTCAGCGCGTCCAGCGGGCTGAGCTTGACCGGCAGCAGCCCAGCCAGCGGCAGCTTCTCGTAGCGGGCGGGCATGTGCTCCTTGCCGGCGATGACGATGAGCGTGCCGCCGCGCTCGCTGACGAAACGCTCCAGGTCGCGCTGCGTCTGCTCCGGCAGGTCCACCGGCGATACGTCGCCCAGGATCACCACGTCGAACGCGAACAGTTCCTCGACCGTCTTGGGCAGCGCGTCCACCTCGGCGATGCCCTTTTCCTTCGCTTCCTTCACGTTGGCATACCGCGGCGGCTTGGCGGGCGTCGGCGGCGAAGCCGGCTGCGGCTGCGCGGCCGGCGCGGCCGCCGGCGACTGCGGCTGGATATACGCCGGCTGGAAATACATGTGCTGGAGCAGGATGCCCTTGTCGCGAAGCAGCAAGTTGATGATGTAGCGCGACTCCCACCGCGGCGGGCCGTCCACGATCAGCACCTTCGTCGGCTCGTCTGTGACCATCACGGTGAACGGGAGCGCGTCGTTGCTGAGCATCACGTCGGTCGGCGGGTTCTCGCCGGCGATGCGGGCCCGGACCTCGTAGTTCGCCGGGCCGGTGTGCTCCGGCTTGAGCGCGAACTCCACCTGCCGCCGCTCCGAGATCGCGTTCGCCCGCAGCCGCCGCGTCTGCACCGGCGTGCCGGACCCCGCCTCGAAGAGCTGCACCTCGACATCGCGCCCGGTCAGCCCGTCCATCTTCACCAGCGCGGTAATGTTCGCCGTGTCGTCCTTGAACAGCGAGTCGGGAGTCTGGAGCTTCATCACCGCCAGGTCCACCGGCGGCAGCTTTGAGCCGATGGTCACCGGCACGATCGGCACCCGCCGCTGCCGGGCCGCCGCCGCGGGGTCGCCGGCGCCGTTGAACCGGCCGTCGGTGAGCATCAATATGCCCGCGAGCCCGGCCGACTCCGACCCGCCGTCGCCGCGCATCAGTATCTGGCCGACCGCGGCCGCCGGGTCGGTCGCATCTTCGCCGCGATCGAGCGAGCCGTTGGCCGGCGGCTGCTTCGACGCAGTGGTTTGCTCGATCACCGACTCCGGCAGCGCCGAGCAGGTCCGGCCGAACCGGTAAAGACTGATCGCGAAGCGGTCGTCCTTCCTGCCCCCGGCCGTCGATCGACCGGCCTCGGCCAGCAGGTTGCCGCCCTGTTTGGCCAGCAGTTGCCGCACGAGCGTCTCGCGCGGCGTGCGCGACATTTCGTCCAGCGCCCGGCGGCTTTCGGCGTCGAGGCGCTTCGCCGTTTCATCGTCCACCAGCGCCCCCAGCGACGCCGCCGGCGAAGCCGCCAGCGGCTGAACGACCAGCGCCGCCGTCGCCCGGCACCCCTTGCCCGTCTTCGCCAAATGGTCGACCAGCGCGAGCAGGTCCTTGTCCTCGACCTTGACCCACTTCTTCTTGTACGTCGTGGTCCGCTTGACGAGTTCCTCGACCGCGGGCGTGGCCTCGTCCTTCATCGCGACAGCCAGTTTGATCCACTGGGCCTGCGCCGGCGGCGGCAGGAACGCGCGAAACGCCTCCTGCTCACCCAGCGGCTTCCCCTGCCGGGCCAGTTGCTCCGCCGCCGCCGCCAGCGTCGCACCCGTCGCGTCCAACGTGTCCGTCAGCGTCTCCGGCACCGGCGTCCCGCGCCCGCGATACAGGCGAAGTTCGCCCACCTGCCCCGTCAGCCGATCCGCCGTCTGCGACAGCACCGACAACTGGGCGGCGAGCAGTTCGAGTCGCACGGGCCGAATGTCGTGGGCCAGCAGGCCGACCGCATCGGCCCAGCGCAGCCGCTCCGCGGGCGAGGCCTGGGCGTCCGGAATCCGCATCGACGCGGAGTCGTCGACCAGCACCGCCACCTGCCGCTGCTGCACGATCGTGTGCCACGTCCGCAGCACCGGTTGGCCGAGCATCAGCAGCACCAGCGCAACCAGGATCATCCGCAGCGCCGTAAGGATGGGCCCGCGGATTCGCCCGGCCTCGTGCCGCTCGAAGCGGTACAGCTTGCCGATCAGCGCGATCGCCAGCAGCGCACCGGCTGCGAACAGCCACCACGGCAGGTCGGTATCGAAGAAGAACTCGCGTTGCATCAGCAGTTCGCCTTTTTAGCCGAAGACTGCGTCATCGCACCGTATGCACCGTCGTCTGCCCGAAGGCCACGCCGCCGGCGTTCTCGCCGTGGCGGTGCCGGGTGATTCGCCCCGCCAGCCAGACCTCCGCCAGCAGC
>JAQTVL010000461.1 GCA_028706835.1 Phycisphaerae bacterium
GTCCGCGTCGCGACCAGCCAGCCAGACGCGTTTGAGCAGCGATTGCTCGGCGAACTCCAGCCGCACGACCTCGGCCTCCGGTTCGAGCCGATCCGGGCGCAGCAACTGGCGGCGGCCGGCGGCACGACGGACTTCGCGCAGCTCTTCATCGGGTTCAGCTTCTTCATCATCGCGGCGGCGATCATGCTCGTCGCGCTGCTGTTCCGCCTGGCGATCGAGCAGCGGGCCCGGCAGATCGGGCTTATGACCTCGCTCGGCTTTGGGAGAGCCCGGCTGATGAAACTGTACCTGGCGGAGGGGGCGATCCTGGCGATCGTTGGCGGTGCGATCGGGTCGGCTGGCGGGGTTGGGTATTGTGCCGTGATCATGTTCGGCCTGCGAACGTGGTGGGTCGGCGCGGTCGGCACGACGGCGCTCCAGTTGCACATCGGCGGGATGTCGGTGTGCGTCGGCCTGGCCGCGGCGATCGTGATTGCCCTGGCGGCGATGGCGTGGGGCGCGTGGCGGGTGATCCGCATTCCACCCGCGGCGCTGCTGGCTGGGGCGGCAACCGTTCGTAGTGACGCCGTAAGGCGCTTCCCCCGGAAGAAATGCCCTGACGGGCACACTACGAACCTGTCGGCTGCGGCTCTGGCGCTGGTGGCGGTCGGCGCGCTTGTCGCCTGGCGGTTCGGCAAGCTCTCCGCCCAGATCGCCTTCCTTTCCGCTGGTGGTTTGCTGCTGGCTGCGGCGATCGTGTTCGTTGCCGGGCGTTGGCGTGGCGATCGAATTCGTTTGCGCTCGCTGACCGGCCCGGCGGCGGTCGTCCGGCTGGGCGTTCGCAACGCGGCGCGGTACCCAGGTCGAAGCCTGCTGGCTGTTTCGCTGCTGGCGTTCGCGTCGTTCGTGCTGGTGATTGTCGGCTCGATGCGACAGAACAAGGCTGCCGAAGTGCAATCGCGCGAATCGGGCGCGGGCGGCTTCTCGCTCATGCTCACTGCGAACGTGCCGCTGACCGGCGACCTGAATACGCCGACCGGCCGAAAGCTTGTCGGCCTGCGAGATGACCCGCGCGTCGATTTCTCGCGGGTGACGTTCGTGCAGTTTGGCCGATCGGCTGGCCAGGACGCGAGTTGTCTGAACATGGTCCAGCCCGGCAGTCCGACGGTGTTCGGCGTGCCGGACGCGATGATGAATCGCGGCGGGTTCGCTCGCGAGGGCAACCCCTGGAAGTTGCTGCTCGAATCGCGCGATCGAGAAATCCCCATGATCGCCGACGCCGCAACCGCGGAATACAGCCTGCATGTCGGCTTGGGCGATAAACTCACTATCCGCGACGAGGCCGGCAGCGAAGCGATGCTCGTGCTCGTCGCCACGCTGCACGACAGCATCTTCCAGGGCGGCGTGCTGATCAGCGACGCGAACTTCCGCCGGCTGTTCCCCTCGCGCGGCGGGTTCGGCCTGGTGCTGGTCGAGGCCCCGCCCGCGGAAGTGCCCGCGCTGGCGGACCTGCTCAGCAGGGACCTTGGGGAAATGGCCGTCACGGTCGAGTCGACGGCGAACCGGCTGGCGGCCTACGCCGCCGTCGCCAATACCTACCTCTCCACGTTCCAGGCGCTCGGCTCGCTGGGGTTGCTGCTGGGCACCGTGGGTCTGGCGGTGGTGCTTATCCGCAGCCTGATCGAGCGGCGGGGGGAACTCGCGCTGCTGGCTGCGCTGGGCTTCGGCCCGCGGCGGCGACTGCTGCTCATTCTCGCGGAGAACGCGTATCTGCTGGCGCTGGGGTTGCTGATCGGCGGCGGCTGCGCGCTGCTGGCGGTCGCCCCGGCGCTCGCGCGGGGCGAGCAGCGGCTGAACCTGCTCGCGCTGGCGGCGACGCTGGCGGGCATCGGCATGTTCGGCCTGGCGGTGCTTACGGCGGCGGCGTTGATCGGCGGGCGGCGGTTCGCCGTCCGCGATTTGCGGGTAGAATGACTCATCGAATGCGTATCGCCTTTACCATTCTGTGCCTGCTGACGTTCGCGACGGGCGCCTTGGCTGCGCCCGCGACGCAGCCGGCGAGCCAGCCCGACTGGCCCGCGTTCCATGGCGGCGGGCCGCTGCTCGGCGTGGCCCCGGCGGCCCCCGCGCCGCCGCTCAAGTTGCGGTGGACGTATCGCGTAGACAAGGCGGGCTTCGCTAATTCCGCAGCCATCGTCGGCGACACTGTCTACATCGCGGACGACACGCACTCCGTTCACGCGATCAACCTGAAGACCGGCGAGCGGCGGTGGGCTTTCAGGGGCGAGGACGGCTTCGCGGCCGCGCCGCTGGTGGCGGGCGGGCGGGTGTTTGTCGGCGACAAGCATGGCCTGTTCCGGGCGCTCGACGCCGCGACGGGGCGGGAACTGTGGAAGTACGACAGCGAGGACATCATCAACTCGTCGCCCAACCTGACGCCGGACGGGAATGTCGTCTTTGCGAACGATGGCGGCCGGGTTGCCTGCCTCGACGCGGCCAAGGGCAAGGAGATATGGAAGCTCCAGATCGCCCAGACCAACGGTGCGGTCGCGGTGGACGGCTCCGTCGGCTGGGTGGCGTCGTGCGACCGGACGCTGCGGTCGATCGATTTGAAGGACGGCACCGTTTTGCAGGAAGTCGGGATCGACCGCGAGACGGGGGCCGCGCCGGCTGTGACGGAGCAGGGCGTGGTGGTCGGCACGGCTGGGGCCAAGGTGTGGTGCATCGAGCCGAACACCGGCAGGAAGACCTGGACGTACGAACAGATGGACGAGGAGACAATGGTCTACTCGTCCGCGGCCTGCGCGGACGGCCTGGTGGTCGTGGGCGCCCGCGACAACAACGTTCATGCGATCGACGCCAAGACCGGCAAGCGCAAGTGGGTGTTCCAGACGCAGGGCGAGGTGGATTCGTCGCCGGCAATCGGGGCTGGGCGGGTGTACGTCGGCAGCGGCGACGGAAAGTTCTACGTGCTCGAGTTGAAGACCGGCAAGGAACTGTGGCACTTCGAGGCGGGCAAGCCGATCACCGCGGGCCCGGCGATCGCGCACGGCGTCGTGGTCGTCGGCGACGACGGCGGGCGGGTGTACTGCTTCGAAGCAAAGAACGGCACGTGACAATTCCCCACCCGGAGGCTATCTTTTCACGTTTCAGCGGTTAGGCGTCAGCACTCAGCGGTCAGCCGGATAACCGGCCGCTGAAAGCTGAGCGCTGAGCGTTGCGAGTCATGTTCCTCCGGCTGAAAGCTGAAAGCTGAACGCTGACCGCTGAGAGCTATTTCTTACAGGTAGAACCATGAGCGAAACATCAGGCAAAGGCTTCAAAGATACTATTATCCTGCCGAAGACGGACTTCGCGATGAAGGCCGACCTTGCCCGGCGCGAGCCGGAACAGATGGCCCGCTGGGACGCGATGGACATCTACGGCAAGATCCGCGCGGCCCGGAAGGGCTCGCCCAAGTTCACGCTGCACGACGGGCCGCCGTATGCCACCGGCGACCTGCACGTCGGCACGGGGCTGAACAAGGTGCTCAAGGACTTCGTGGTCCGCTACAAGACCATGCGCGGATTCGACACCCCGTATCGGCCCGGCTGGGACTGCCATGGGTTGCCGATCGAGCACAAGGTGGCCAAGGAACTCGGGCCGAAGGTTCGGCAGATGACCACGGCCGACGTGCGGAAACGATGCCTCGACTACGCGATGAAGTTCTTCGCCCGCAACCGCGAGGATTTTAAGCGGCTGCTGATCTTCGGCGAGTGGGAAAACCCGTATCTGACGGTGAACCACGATTACGAATACGGCGTGCTCGACCTGTTTGCCGAGATGGTCGAGAAAGGCTACACCTACCGCGCACACCGGCCGCCCCACTGGAGCATGACCGCCCGGACCGCGCTGGCGGAGGCGGAACTGGAGTACGAGGATGTCACCAGTCCGTCGGTGTATGTGGGGTTCCCGCTGGCGGACGATGCGGGCAAGGCGTTCGGCGCGGCGGGCGCGGGCAACGCGGACCTGCTGATCTGGACGACGACGCCCTGGACGCTGCCGGCGAACCTGGCGATCGCGGTCCACCCGGACTTCGATTACATGCTGATCGAGGCGACCGATGGTGCGGGCAAGCGGCGGCGGATGGTGTTCGCGGAAGCGCTGGTCGAGCAGGTGAGCAAGGTCGCCAGGCTGACCGACGTGAAGGTGCTTGCGAAAGCCAAGGGCAAGCAACTCG
>JAQTVL010000462.1 GCA_028706835.1 Phycisphaerae bacterium
CGGCCGCCTTGTTGAATTGCAGTGCCCTGCCAGGTTCTCGATCTCGACTGGACGACGCGACGACGCAACCGACTCGCGGACCCTGTCTGCGGGGACGGAATCTTGTGTAAGCCTATGCACCGCACGGTGTTACGGCAAGGTTGCAGCAAGGTTCCCTAGAGCCATTTTGTGACCTTGCTAAGTGCTTGTAAAATATGGGCTTGTGAGCAAGGTCGCAAGGTCGCATCGCAATTGACTGCGGGCGTCCTGCCCGCCCCCAACTCATCCTCCAGCCACCGACTCGGCCCCGGCCTGTCCCACAAGCCGCAACCGAGCAAACCAGTCTGAATTGATAGCACAGATTCCCGGTATGTCAAGTAATTGTTAGGGTTGATGCCCAGATAGGGGACGATCAGATTCAGTGGCGGCGTTGAAGGCGAATCGGTTCTGTTGTCAGCCGCGGCAGCGGCGTCTTCTTTAGCCCGGGGCGAAGCTCGCCGACAGGCGAGCGAGCCCCGGGCATCCTCGCCACCCACCCGCCAGCCCCGGCAGGGGCGTCTTATCTTCTCAGTTCCACTACCCGCTACCGACTCGCCACTACTTTGCCACCCACGCCAGCACCTTCGGGAAGATCTCCTCCCGCGAGTGCTTGCCCAGCACCAGGTCGTCATGCCCATAGTCGGCCTGGAAGTTGTTGATACGCCCAGCCAGCACGAACTTCTTGTCCTTCGCGCCGAGGTGAGTGAAAGCGTACTTCGATGAGTCGATCGGGCACAGGTTGTCCAAAGTCCCCGCGATAATCAGCGTCCGGCAAGTCACCTTCTCCACGCCGGCCGTGTAGTCCGTCTTGCCGTTGACGGACGTGAACCGTTCACCCTCGATCAACTGGGTTAGCTGGGCCAACTGGCCCGGCGAGATGTCCTCCTGCACGCGGAGCGACAGCAGCCGGATCGTGTCGCCGGCCATGTTGTCCGGGTTCATGAACAGCTTCTCGACGGGCCCAGCCGTCAGGCTGCCGGCGAACGCGCTGATGATCCCCGGCAGCGTCGTCGAGATGGCGGCGTTGCCGACGGCGAACGGGACCTTGTTCGTGGACAGCATGGCCAGCGGTTCGCTCACCGGCTTGGTCAGCACCATCGGCGAGCCGATCGCGGTGAAACTGGCGATCCGCTTGCAGGCGTCGGGGTTCTGGCCGAGGTAGCCGTAGAGGATCATGCCGCCCATCGAATGGCCGACCCAGTGCAGCCGCTCGCGGCGCGAATCCTTCAGCACGGCGTCGATGATCGCCGGCACGTCCTTGGTGACGTGATCGTCCAGCGACCAGTCCAGTCGCAGCAGCCCTGGGTCGCCGCCGAGCGCGGTTCGCGGGTCGTACTGGTCGAACTGGAGCCGGAACAACTGACGAATCTGCGAGACCACCGGCTTGGTCGACTTGCCCGTGCCCCGGAGCGACGGGACGTAGACATCGCAGCCGTTGGCCTGCAAGTAGTGGGCGAGCGACACGCTCGGCCCCAGGTCCCAGAAGTTGGCGTTGTAGCCCAGGCCATGCACCAACACCACCGGGTCAGCGTTCGGCCGGGTCGTCCGCGGGCGGTAGTGCTCAATGGCGATCTTCCAGCCGTCGACTGTTTGTGTGGTCAACGTGGTGGGCACGGGCTGCTTGGCGTACTCGCAACCGGCGAGAAACGCGAACAGCGAGACAACAGCGACGAGCGGCAGGCGAAAACCAAACCTAATCATGCGAATCTACCCACTGCTTCAAGGTGTCGAAATACCCGGACGGGTCCGCTACGAATTCCAGCGTGTGAACAGCCGACGCGAACCGCTTGACGGTCAGGCGATCGCCCGGGATCGATTGCGACAGCAGCGAAACGGCCCGGCCGTTGTCGATGATCGGATCGCGATCCGCCAGCAACAACAGCGTGGGGCACCGGACGCCAGCCGCCCATGCCGGCAGGCCCCGCTCCATCAGGTGCGAAACGAACAGGAACCGGGCGGTGGCCCGGCGCAGGCGGAGCGGATCGTTAGCGATGAACTCCCGCCAGCGCGGGACATCCGTGAACAGTTCCGGCTCGGACAGCGGGATCGTAAATCGCCGCCGCGGCCAGAGGCCCGCGCACAGGCCCACCGCCAGCCGGCCAGCCAAGCCCAGTGTGCGCTTGGCATACAGCCCCGGCGTGCTGAGGATCAGGCTGGCCACGAGGTCGGGGAACTCAGCCGCCAATGCGGTCGCCCACTTGCCACCCCAACTGACGCCGAGCAGATGCACCGGCCCGCCGCCGGCGAGTTCGCTGGCCCAGCCGAGATACGTCCGCCCGTCGTCAAGCAACTGCGCGATGGACCGGGCGTGCCCGCGTGATGTCGCGTTCGCCCCGCTGCCGCGGCGATCCGGCATGAGCACCGCGTGCCCAGCCTGCGCCAGCGCCGAGGCCGAGTCGCCGAACCAGCCGCCGTGGCTCTGGATGCCGTGCAAACAAACGATCGGCCGCCGGCCCGCAACCGCCGGCTCGGGCGCGAAGACGGCCGCGTGACAGCGATAGCCGTCGGGCAAAGCGATCGTCTCGATGCGATGTGGTTTCACCCGCTACCCGCTTCTCTGCCGCCTACCCGCCGAGCTCGGCCAGTTTCTTCTTCGCATCGCTGACCAGCGGCGAATCCTTGTACACGGCGATGACGTGCTCCAGCAGTTTCTTTGCGTTGCCCGCGTTCCGCAGCGCCACCCAACTGTCCGCCGCCGCCAGCAGAAGCTGAGGCGCGTAGTTGCTGCGCTCCGCGGCCCCGACCAGGTCGTTCGCCTCCTGGATCGCCTCCTTGTGCATCTTCTGGCCCTGGTAGAAGCGGACCCACAGCAGCGTCGAGTAGCCGTGCAGTTTCTGCGTCGGGAACTGCCAATCCCACTCCTCCAGGTGCTTGCGGGCCGCCTCCCACTCGCCCTGGCGGATGTAGAACTCAATCGTCCGCGACAGCGATCCGACCTCGACCGCGGTCCGGTTCGCCGTCGCCGCCGGCTGCATCTTCTCCGCCGACTCGTAGGCCGCCAGGGCCTTCTCCCCGTCGCCGCGCCGCCGGTACACGTCGCCCATTCCGATCCACGCCGCCTTGATCGACCGGTCGTTGCCGCGGTCCGCGAACTTGAGCGCCTCGGCAAACCACTGCTCGGCCTTCGGGTCGTTGCCCAGCCGATCCAGGCACACCCGCCCGGCGCCGACGTACAATGCGGCCCGCGTGAACGGCTGCTGCGCCCGTTTCGCGGCGGCGACGAAATCGTCGACAGCCTTCGCGGCGCCGTCCGGCTCGTTGGCCATCAGGAATTCCGCATACTCCTTCACGCTCGCGACGAGCATCTTGTCATCGACCGGCTCGGCCGACGTCGCCATCAGGTGGCCGGCCTTGACGTAGCTCGCGTTCGCCCTCGCCCGGCGGAAAAGCTCCATCGCCCGCGCGAGCGTCGCCGGCTTCATCCGGGCCAGGTCGTAGGTCTGCACGATCTTCAGGTGGGCCGCCAGCGGGTCGAGTTTCTCATTGAGTATCCATCGCCAGTCCCGGCTGACAACCATGCGGTTGGTCACCGAGTCCTTCAGCGTCCCCTGGGTCACAGTCACCGTCACATCCACCGGCCCGTCGAGCAGGTAGACGTGTTCGAGGTCGTTAAGCCCCTCGCCATTGGCGGCTGTGCCGTCCCCGAAATCCCACGTGAACGTCGCGGCCTTCGCATCGAACCCCGCCGGGTTGCTCGTCATGCGGAATCGCTGGATGTAGTCGTCGTCGCCGATGACCGTCTCGCCGATGTTCCGCCAGGTCAGGTCGGCGGACCGAGTGCCGCCGAACCGCTCGCGCTCGCGAAGGAACGCCCGGTGCACCGGCAGGAACGCCGACGACGGAATCGTCACCCACTTCTCGCTCCCCGGCGGCTTCCAGGCCGCCACGCACCCGCCGTCGCCGGCCACGTTCACGTGCAGATACTCGAACTCGTGTATGCCGGCGGCCAGCGCGATCGTCCGGTTGTGCCGGGCGTCGCCGACCCAGCCGTGGTAGCCCCCCCACTCGACGACCGCCTTGCCGTCGATCAGCAGGAAACTCGCGTCGTCGCTGCTGGTGGCGAACCCGTAGTCGCCATTGGCCGGGATCTGGAGAAACCCGGTGTAGCGCGTGATCGTCCGCCCGGACGGGCCGAAGATGTTGTTCCCGTGGAACACGTTGCC
>JAQTVL010000463.1 GCA_028706835.1 Phycisphaerae bacterium
CCGATTTTGAAAATCTCGAAGATTTTCTTGGGGTCGATTCTGGGTAAAGCGCGCACAAATACAGGATTGCCCAGAAAGGGCCGCGAAGAGGAATCAACCGCCGATGAACGCCGACGAACGCCGATAAGCGAGGAGAGTCCACAATTCAGAAGAAGTCAGCATTCAGAATCGGGACAAAGGCCTCGGCTCCTCGTTTCCATTCTGAATTCTGTCTCCTGAATTCCGACTTCTTGTTCATCGGCGTTCGTCGGCGGTCATCGGCGGTTAACTCTCCTCGCCCTCTTCGTCGTCTGTGACCGCGGCGCTGGACCACGCCCCCCCCCGCGTTGGTTTGGCGTACGTCCCCACGTCGGCGTTCCGCCCCGACGTCGGCTGTCGCTTGCCTCTTCGCAGCAGAGCGCGGGCCGCTTTTGTGCGCGCTTTTGGCGAAAAATCTTTCGCCTGTAACCGACAGCAAGAAACCCGCACGGACAGCATGTGACGGTATCCGACCGAGAGTCAGATTCAGATGGCGTTCGTGCTCGATCTGACCAGCACCGAACACACCGACAGCACGACCGCCATGTCGCGACAGGTGGCCGCCCGCCCCTGCTGGCGGGCGACGATGCTCCTGTTCAACTGACGGTTCAGTCGCCGTCGCACATTCGTGGGTTGCTCCGCCAGTCGACGCAGTCTCGCTTGCAGGGCTGACCGCTGCCGGCTGATCTCGTGGACTGGAACATCGAACATGCGGGACAATTCTCGTAGCGGCCGACCAGCCAGCACCGCCTCCCGGGCCAATGCCTGTTCCGCCGGTTCCAGCAGCCGCATATGCACAACCACGCTCTGAAAGGCGGGCTGGAGGACCCGGCTGATCAGCCTGGCGGCCCGACGCCTGATGTTCGATCGCGGAACCCCGAGCGAATCAGCCATATCACGTCTGGTCGCCTCGGCGGTCAGATACTGCAAGAGCAGTTGCCGATCCCCCGCATCGGGCAGGTGCTCGGCCAGGATTTCCATCTCACGAAGGGCCGTGAGCGCGATCCTCCGCCGCTGGTTTTCAGGCAAGTCAGTTGGCGACGCATAATTGCGACGTTCCGCCATAACGAATTCCCTGTGCTTAAGTTATGCAATAGACTCCCCCGCGACGAACCCCAGCAATATATAAATAGCATGGCGTCTGCAATACGCAAGACATTTGTGTATACAATTCGCAAGATTTGCCTGTCTGTTTTCTTGATAACTTTCTAAGATGTGCTAATAATTGTCCTGATGGGGCTCGCCGCAAGGAGGCAAAGGAATGTCGATTGGAATGGTCTTACGTGCCAGACGCGAGGAACTTGGGCTGACCCAGGACGAGGTCGCGGACAGGACGGGAATTTCCAAGCCCTACCTCTCCTCGATCGAGACGGGGCGGTCGGTCAATCCGCCGAGCGAGGAGAAGCTTCGCAAACTCGAACTCGCGCTCGATTTCGCGCCCGACCAACTGGTTCGGATGGCCAGGCTGGAGCGGGCGCCGAAGGCGGTGCAGGACGAAATTGAGCGGCTGCGGGCGGAGAACCGCAAGTTTCGGTCGATCCTCGGCGGCTCGACCAATCTGGACGAACTCTACAAGGCGGGCAAGCTGGCGGAACTGGCTGGCCAGGCGGCATCGGGCGAGCAAGCCAAGCCGGCGCATCAGCGGCTGGATGCGGGCCAATGGGTGCCGGTGATCAACCGGGTGGCCGCCGGCTATCCGGTCTGGACCGGGGACATGGACTACCCGCCGGGCATTGCGGACGACTACGTCCGCTGCCCCGAGTGCCGTGACCCGCAGGCGTTCGCAGCCCGCGTCCATGGCGACTCGATGGAGCCGCGCTATCACGACGGCGACATCGTGATCTTCTCGCCGGCAGCGAAGACGGAGGACGGCGACGATTGTTTTGTCCGCCGGGCGGACACGCACGAGACGACTTTCAAGCGGGTCTTCACCGGCGAGGACGGCCGACTCCGCCTGCAACCCCGCAATGAAAAGTATGCCCCGCAGGTGCTGGACCGCGAGCAAGTCAATGGGGTGTACAAGGCGGTATTCAGGGTGGAGAAGTTGTAGGAGAGCAACCACTTTCAGCCTTCAGCAATCAAAGCTGATCGCTGAAAGCTGACCGCTGAAAGCTATTCTCAATCTCTCAGCCAGGTCGGCACAGGCCGATCCGGGACGTGAAACGCGATGCCGCAGGCGGGGCAGCGCACCGCCCTGCCGGCCGAGGCCGCGCCGGCGCGCAGCAGATTGCCGCACGCCGGACAGCGAAACTCAAGTCTTGATCGGGACGCCATCGGCCGCTGGGTCAGCAGCGATTCGATGACAAAGTCGGACAGCCCCGCTCCGACCGACGCACCGGACGAAGCAACCGCACCACTCCGCTTGAAATCGTCCATGATTCCGCCCCTGCAACAGAGAAGACTGATCCACTCATCTCATTGGCCTGCCAGCCCGTCGCTCCATCCGTGAACCAACGACCCAGCCTGCTACTGCCAAGTTAAACGTCGGGGGCGGGAATTTGTTCCCCGGAATCTTCCAAGGTTTGCCACCCAACGCGGAGTACACGACCGTAATTGCGATCCGGGAGGCCTGTTTAGCCGCACGACCGAAGGTCGGCGATTGGGACGCCCAAACGCCGCGGACGCACTGAACCCCAACCCGCGGCCGCGCAACTGACCAGAATGCCGACGTGCCCGGCGTCGGCAGAGACGGTCATGCATCCGCCGACAAGCCGGCGCTGTCGCCCGTGCAGGAATCTGGTAGGATAGGCAACCATGTTGGCCAAGCGAATCATTCCGTGCCTCGACGTCAACGCCGGGCGGGTGGTCAAGGGGGTCAACTTCGTCAACCTGCGCGACGCCGGCGACCCGGTGCAGGTGGCCGCCGGCTACGAACAGGCCGGCGCCGACGAGTTGATCTTCCTGGACATCACCGCCAGCCACGAGAAGCGCGACATCATGATCGACGTGGTCCGCCGGACCGCCGAGCAGGTGTCGATGCCGCTGACGGTGGGCGGCGGGATTCGGACGCTGGAGAACATCCGCGACCTGCTGCGGGCGGGCGCGGACAAGGTGTCGATCAACTCGGCCGCGGTGCGCGACCCGGATTTCATCAAGGCCGCCGCCGCCCGGTTCGGCAGCCAGTGCATCGTGGTGAACATCGACCCGAAGCGCGTGGCACGCCACGGGCGGGAAGTGTGGGAAGTTCACATCAACGGCGGCCGGGTGCCGACGGGGCTGGAAGCGGTCGCCTGGGCGACGAAGATGGCGCAGTTCGGGGCGGGCGAGATCGTGCTGACAAGCATGGACGCCGACGGCACGCAGAACGGCTACGACATCGCGATGACGCGGGCGGTCGCCGACGCGGTAGCCGTGCCGGTGGTAGCCAGCGGCGGCGCGGGCTCGCCGGAGCACCTGTTCGAGGTGCTGACCCGCGGCGGCGCGGACGCGGCCCTGGCCGCCAGCATCTTCCACTTCGGCACGTACACAATCGCCGACACGAAACGCTACCTGGCGGATCGCGGGGTGGCGGTGCGGGTGTAGGCTCTGCACAGTGAGATCCGTGGTAGCGTGCTGCTCTGATGAGGGAACTCAGCGTGGCGAAGGGAGCAGCCTCGGTCCCAGACCGCACGGCGTTCGGAATTGACCTTCACCAGTCATGGGAATCCTGATAGGTTTGTTATGGACATGACCACCCATATCCAACACGCGGCGGCGAATGGGCTGAAGAAGCTATTGGGATCACGTGCGGCCCCATTGCATGTCCGCCAGTTTGAAGAGACGCCAATCGACCGCCTGACCGTTCCTCAGCAAGACCTCGACCTGGCCAATCGTGTAAGGACCAATCCTTTCTCATGGCGAGGCCAGTTTTCGCCGCAACTAGTGGAAGTTCTCCTCGCCCACTATGCTCAACGAGATTCGTTCGTCTTGGACCCTTTCGTTGGGGCCGGGACGACGCTGTTTGAGGCTGCCCGGAAGGCGCTACCCGCCGCTGGCGTTGAAATCAACCCTGCTGCTGTCGTCATGGCGCGAACCGCACTGTTCCTCAACCTGCGCGCCGCTCGCCGGCAGCAGTTGTGCAGCCAAGCCACGCAGCTCTTGCAGGCGAGGCTGGCGGGCGGGGGGCCGCTGTTCGCCCGGACGTCGCATTCCCCCGCAAAAGTGCTCGTCGAACTAG
>JAQTVL010000464.1 GCA_028706835.1 Phycisphaerae bacterium
GCAGCACGCCCTGCCCTCGTCAAACAGCCGCTTTTCCAGCGCGTACGCGATGGTCGTCTTGCCCGATCCGGTCAGCCCGGTCAGCCAGACCGTCGCCGGCACGTGGCCCAGGCGGGCCGACCGCTGAGCCGGCGTCACCAGACCCTCTTGCCGCGTCACGTGCTCGCTTCGCGGCCGGCTGGCGCCGTCAGCCGGCGAATGGATGAACTCCTCCGGCTCGCGGTCGAGGATCATGCCGGCGGCCACGGTTTCGTTGCTGACGCGGTCGATCAGCACGAACGGGCCGGTGGACCGGTTCTTGCGATACGGGTCGTAGGCGATCGGATGCGCCAAGGTGAGCACGGCCCGGCCGATCTCGTTCATGTTCAGCGCGTCCGCCTGGCAGCGGTGAACCGTGTTCACGTCCACCCGGTAGCGCAATTCGTTGACAGTGGCAGCCACGGTGTTGGTCGTATGCTTGAGCAGGTAGTTTCGGCCGGCGTGCATCGGCTGGGCGCCCATCCACACGAGCATCGCTTCGAGGGTGTGCCCGATCCGCGGGACATTGTGAACGTGAACCAGCATGTTGCCCCGGCTGACGTCGACCTGCTCGGCCAGCGTGACGCCGACCGCCATCGGGGCGAAGCCCTCGGTCAGTTCGCCATCCGGCCCGTAGACGATCCGCACACGCGTGCGAGTGCAGGCGGGCAGCACGAGGACCTCGTCGCCCGGGCGGATGACGCCCGATGCGATCGTGCCCAGGTAGCCGCGGAAACCGCCCTCGGCCCGAGTGACATACTGCACCGGGAACCTCAGGTCGATCAGGTTGCGGTCGCTGGCGACATGGACGGTCTCCAGGTGGTTCAGCAGCGTCGAGCCTTGGTACCACGGCATGTGCTCGCTGCGCCGCACCACGTTGTCGCCGGCCAAGGCGCTGATCGGGATGAACACCGTGTCGATGGCTTCCAGCCGGGCGGCGAACGACGACATCTCTTCGCGGATGCGGTCGAAGACCGCCTGCGAATAGCCCACCAGATCCATCTTGTTGATGGTAACCACCAGGTGGCTGATCCCCAGCAGCGACGCGATGAACGCATGGCGGCGGCTCTGCGTGGTCAGCCCCCGGCTGGCGTCGACGAGGATGATGGCGGCGCTGGCGGTCGACGCACCGGTGGCCATGTTGCGGGTGTACTGCTCGTGGCCGGGGGTGTCGGCAATGATGAATTTCCGCCGCGGCGTGGAGAAGTAGCGGTAGGCGACGTCGATGGTGATGCCCTGCTCGCGTTCCGCCTTCAGCCCGTCGGTCACCAGCGACAGGTCCAGTTGGCCGTGCGTCAGTCCTTTCCGGCCCGACGCCTTGCGGACCGCGTCGAGCTGGTCCTCGTAGATGCCCCTGGACTCGAAGAGCAGCCGGCCGATCAGCGTGCTCTTGCCGTCGTCCACGCTGCCCGCGGTCACGAACCGCAGCAGGTCCTTACGCTCGTCCTGAGCCAGAAGCATGGTTTCGGATGTTGTCATTTCAGTCGAATCGTCAGAAATACCCTTCGCGTTTCTTCTCTTCCATCGAGCCCTCGCGGTCGAGGTCCACGGCGCGGTGCTGGCGCTCCGAACGGGTGGCCAGCATCGTCTCCTCGATAATGTCCGCCACGCTGTCCGCCGCCGACAGGACCGCCCCGGTGCACAGTTGGCAGCCAAGCGTGCGGAACCGGCAGGTGACGGTCTCGACCCGCTCGCCGGGGCGGGGGCGGATGACCCCTCCATTGAGCAGCATCATGCCGTCGCGGAAGACGACCTCGCGCGGCTTGGCGAAATACAGCGGCACGACCGGGATCTTCTCGGCGTCGATGTATTGCCAGACATCCAGTTCCGTCCAGTTGGACAGCGGAAAGACGCGGAACGACTCGCCCTTGTTGTGCCGGGCGTTATACAGATTCCACATCTCCGCCCGCTGGGCCTTCGGCTCCCACTGCATCTGCTCGCCGCGGAACGAGAACACCCGCTCCTTGGCCCGGGACTTCTCCTCGTCGCGCCGGGCGCCGCCCAGGGCCGCGTCGAAGCCGTGCTCCTTCAGCGCCGCGACCAGTGCGGCCGTCTTGAGCAGGTTCGCGCAGGCGGTGCAGGTCCACTTCTCCGGCCCGCCGATCTCATCGAGCGCCTTGCGGTTGCTGTGGACGATCAGCTCGGCGCCGATCTCCTTCACGAACCGGTCGCGGCACTCGTACATCTCCGCGAACTTGAACGTCGTGTCCACGTGCAGCAGGGGAAACGGCAGGGGCGCGGGGCGGAACGCCTTCTGCGCCAGGCGAGCCATCACCGATGAGTCCTTGCCGATCGAGTAGAGCATGACCGGGTGCTCGAACTCGGCCGCCGTCTCACGGATGATGTGGATGCTCTCCGCCTCGAGTTGCTTCAGATGTGACAACTGATACTCGCTCACGATGGGCTCCGTCCCCGGATGATCTTGCGGTCGCGAAGCAACTGCTCCAGACGGCGCACGCAGGCGGCGACGCTCGTGTTGGCGGTGTCCAAGAGCAGGTCGGGCGATCGCGGCGATTCGTAGGGCGCGTCGATCCCGGTGAAGTCCTTCAACTCGCCCGCCCGCGCCCGGCGATACAGGCCCTTCGTATCGCGACCCTCGCACACCGCCAGCGGGGCGTGGCAGAAGACCTCCAGGAACCGGCCCGGGCCGGCGGCTGACCGGGCGGCCTCCCGCGTCGACCGATATGGTGAGATGAACGCGGTGATTGCGATCAGGCCGGCGTCGGCGAACAGCGCCGCCACCTGGCCGATCCGCCGCAGGTTCTCCACGCGGTCCGCCGGCTTGAAGCCGAGGTCGGCATTGAGCCCGTGACGAATGTTGTCGCCGTCGAGGACGTAGGCCAGCCGGCCCTGGCGGATGAGGCGCTTCTCCAGCGCGGTGGCCAGCGTGCTCTTGCCGGAGCCGCTCAGGCCGGTCAGCCAGAGGACACAGCCGCGCTGCCCGAGCAGCCGTCGTCGGGCGGCCTGCGACACGCCGCCGGCCTGCCAGGTGAGGTTGCGATCTGCCGCGGTGGGCTTAGCCATGATGCCTGCCTGCAATGCAAGGGATCCCGAAAACTCGGATGGACAGTTTACGGCAGAATCGCCCCCACGCCAATATCATTGGCCCGCGTCAGGCGGCACGCTGTAGCCGAACTTCCAATCGAGGAGGGGCTGGTTCGCCTGCATGCGCTGCTCCTGAAGATCGAACCAGATCGCCCGGAACATGTCGTAGTCCCTGCCCGCCCGCGCGATCAGCAGCGAAGCGGGATAGCCGTATCGACGGTCGTGCATCGGATCGCGGCAGTCCGGCCGGGCAAGAACCGCGTCCAGAGTCTGCCCGCAGAAGCTGTCGTTTCTGGCAAACCACGGCGACTCGGCGGACAGGCCGAGTTGCCGCTCCATGAAGTAGCGGAACGCATCGCAGAAGGCGCCGCACCACCGGTCGTCGCTGCCGCAGTTGTGAAACCGGCACCGCTCGAAGGCCGACCGGAACACCTCGCCAAACAACGCGCCCAGGTCGTCCGCCCGCGGCGTCAGAGTGATCCTGCCGTCGGACCACGAATTGCATGGGCCAGCCAACACGGAGGTGATCGTTATCCAGCCGCCGGATTCAAACCGTTGGGCCTCCACCTCTGCCTGCCCGAACAGGCCCCACAGGCGGGTACGCAACGGCTGGTCCGAGAAGTCAGGCAGGAACGCAGCGAATTCCACCAGAAGAGCCCTTTCCGCTCGTCGCCAGGATTCCGAACGCCAAGATGGCAAGTTTACGCATCATCCCACAGATCCTATGAAGACTCGTCACCGATGCACCGACATCGCCGTTTGGCGGAAGTTGCAGTGTAAGCCCTGCGGACGTGCATTTCCAGATCACCTGGTGCTCTGTTACACGTAATCTGATGGGAGCCATGCCTGTGGCAGGCGACAGTCCCGGCTCGCCGGGACCACAGGCATGTCTTCGCCCCCGGCTCGTCCGAGGCGACATGCCTGCGACAAAACAACCGTCGCAGGCATGGCACCCAATCCATCAGTTGATCTGTAACAGAGCACTAGTAGAGCGTCACAGTCCGTTTGATGGGTGCCATGGCTGGAACGCCGTCCGGTTGTTTGGGACGGCGGGCCAGCCATGCTCGCCGTGGGCAGACATGCCTGCGACAAAACAGCCGTC
>JAQTVL010000465.1 GCA_028706835.1 Phycisphaerae bacterium
CGCAGGACCTCGGCGACGCTCCAGGCCTGAGCGAACGCGCCGCGCGGGGTGAAGGGCGGCTCGGCGTCGAAGATTTCGCTGATCTGGCCGAGGCAACCCGACCGGTTCATGTGCTCCAGCAGCGGCGAGAGCCAGGCGGCGGCTTGCCGCTTCGCGGCCACGGAGAACTCGTTCACCCGCAGATACGCCTCGACGAACGGCCCCATCAGCCAGGCCCACACGGTGCCCTGGTGATAGGCGGCGTCGCGCTGGTCGCGCGAGCCGGTGCAGCGCGGGCAGTAGCCGGGCTCGCCGGGGGCAAGCGTCCGCAGGCCCATCGGCGTGAGCAGGCGGGCGACGGCGATCTCTACGACCTGACGCTGTACCGCGACGGGCAGCGGGCTGCTGCCGAGCGAGACGGCGAACAACTGGTTCGGGCGGACCAGCCTGCTGGGGCAACTGTCTGGGCCGATGTAGTCGAACAGTCCGCCATCGCGGCGGTTGGGGAACTTTTCCGCGAAGCCCGCGGCCCACCGCTCGTGGCGCTGCCGATAGGTGGCTGCGGCGGCGCTGCCGGCCAACGCCAGCCAGTCCGCCAACCGGGCGAGCGCGTGGCCGAACAGCGCGTTCACCTCGACGCACTTGCCGGCTCGCGACGTGATCGGACAGCCGGGCACGACCATCGCGTCCATCCAGGTGACCTGCGTCGATGGGGTGCCGGCCGTCAGCAGGCCGTCGCTGTCCACGCGGATGTCGAAGTCCGTGCCGCGATCGTAGGCGTCGAGGACAGCGACGACCGCGGGGATGAACTCGCGATCGAACCGCTGCCAGTCGCCGGTGGCGTCGGCCCAGGCGAAGGCGGCCTGGATGAACCACAGGCCTGCGTCGACGGAGTTGTAGTCGGCGCCGACGCCCGCATCACTGAACCGGTTCGGCACGAGGCCGTTGCGAATGGCGCCGGCGAATCGCCGCAGGACGCCGAAGGCGAGATCGCGCCGGCCGGTCGTCAGCAGCAGGCCTGGCAGCGAGATGAAGGCGTCGCGGCCCCAGTCGGCGAACCACGGAAAGCCGGCGAGGATGCTGACGACGGGGTCGGCCTGTGGCGCCGGCGTCGGCACGTGGACGACGAAGTCGTCGCCGGCGTGGATCAGGTCGGTCAGCGGCGGGGAGAGTTTCTTCCCCGGATGCGACTGGCCGGCCTGGTCGATCAGGCTGCGGTGGTGCGACTGCTGGCCGGCAACGATGTCGGCGAAGGGCATGAGCGGGACCGGCTCGACGGCGGCGTGGAACTCGGCGGCGCCCTTCGGGCCGAACAGCAGCACGAACCGGCCGACGGTGAACAGGTCCTCCCAGGCGTTCTCGCCGCGGTCGGCTTCGGCCCGGTAGAAGAAGCGATACCACCAGTCGGGGGCGGAATCGAACTCGCCACGCTCGGGGATTTGCAGGCGCATGGCGGGCAGCTCGCCGGCGGGGTCGTGCAACCGAACGTTCGGGCCGTCCCACTCGGCCACGACGGCGGGGTCCGAGCCGGCGACGCGGTTGGCGTGGTAGTGGCGATAGGCGAAGAACGGCGCGACGCGCAGGCGGAACTGCGACCTCGCCAGGCCGGCGGGCAGGTCGTGCAGTTCGTAGCGCACGGCGATCGCGTCGGCGCCGCGGGCCAGGGCGATTCGCTTGACCAGGCGGGCGCCGCCGACCTGGTAGACGAAGGCGACGCTACCGGCGGCCTTGTCGCAGTGGAACTCGCGGAGCCAGTGGTCGCCGCGCGGATGGAACGTGCCGGCGAACTCGCAGCATGCCAGCGGGAAGCGTTCGCCGCCGACCTCCACCTCGTCGACAAGCGTGGACAGCAGCACCGCCCGCTCGCCGGGCGGGCGGACGGCGGAGGCCAGCAGGCCGTGGTATTTGCGCGTGTTGACGCCGACGGCCGTGCCGGCGGCGTAGGAGCCCCGGCCGTTGGTCAGCAGCCATTCAAGGTCGAGCAGGTCCGCGGCCGGGCCGACGGACGAAGAGACGATGTTCACGTGTTGTGGCATGCGGCTCCCTCACACCCGCGTGGGGGCTTGGCAGCGGCTGCGCAGGTTGTCCAGCACGTTCATGAAGTTGATGTAGCTGTCGTACGGCGATTCGTACGGATTGAAGTACTTGTGTACGTCGCCGTCGGCGAAGTACTTCGTACACATGTAGTAGAAGTGGTCGCTGGTGCCCAGGCGGCGCCAGTCGTGGATCAAGCGCACGTCGCCGGTCGCCTTGACCATCTGGCCGAGCTTGTAGAGTTCGTGCAGGGCGTTGGACTGCATCGCGTTGCCGAGCCAGGCGGTCAAGTCGCGCTCGGTGTCGGCCCAGCTTATCATCTCGGGGCAGTCGATCTCGCCGCTGATCGGGTGGCGGTCGATGGCCTCGCTGGGGGTCAGGAAGTTGTCGTCGGGGAAGTCGAACACCTTGGCCGGCAGGTGCTTGAAGAAGCTGAAAATCCCGGTCTCTTCCCACTGGTGCTCGCCGACCGTCTCGTAGTCCATGAACAGGTTCACCAGGTAGCCGTTGCCGTTGACCTGGTGGACCCACGCGGCGAACTTCTCGGCCGTCAGCGGCCACTCGCTCCAGCCGCGGTTGGAGAACCGGAACGCGATGTCGTCGCTGAGCCGGTAATTCTTGCACAGCAGCGTGACGCTCGGCTCGCCGACCGGGTGATACAGGTAGGTCGGGCTGCGATAGCCGAGGACGCGGTCGGCGCCCTCCGCGACGACGCCCTTGTAGCCCATGCGGGCGACCATGTGGGCCAGGTCGTTGTTGTAGACCAGTTCGGTGTTGCGGAACACCTTGGGCGTCTGGCCGAACGTTTCCTGGATCCGCTTGCTGTGGATCCGCACCTGCTCCATGAACTCCTCGCGGTCGTACAGGAACGACAGCGAGTGGTAGTAGGTCTCGGCCAGGAACTCGACGCAGCCGGTGTCGGCCAGTTCCTTGAAGCTGTCGAGCACCTCGGGGGCGTATCGCCCGAACTGCTCCAGGGCGATGCCGGTGATCGAGTACGCGATGCGGAACCGCCCGCCGTGCTGGCGGATCAGGTCGAGGAACATCTTGTTGGCCGGCAGGTAGCACTTGTGCGCGACCTTGCGGCAGATGGTGCCGTTGCGGTAGTCGTCGAAGTAGTTCGGGTCCGAATCGAAGATGCTGTATCGACGGAGCCGGTCGGGCTGATGAACCTGGAAGTAGAAGACCACAGACGCCATCGTGAACCTGCCTCAGTATGTCGCGGCGGCGAGAACGCGGGTAACTTTACACCATCGGCCGCACCAAGGCAAGCCCGCCAATGCAGGGAAATGCAAAGTGCAAAGTGCAAAATGCAAAATGCAAATTGAAAAATGGCAACCAAGAACCGACAATGCCCGCTTACTGGCTCCATTTGCCATTTTGCATTTTGCACTTTGCATTTTGCACTTCCTTTTTGGATGGCCTATGCAGCGTGTCCCGCCATTGGTCGGCCTGCTCGACTTCGCCTCCAAACTGGCGGTGCAGGCCGGCTCGCTCACGCTGCGGTTCTTCCAGTCGGCCAGGCTCCACATCGACTACAAGGCCGACGCCACGCCGGTCACCGAGGCCGACCGGCAGGCAGAGGCCCTCATCCGCGAGAAGATCGCCGAGGCTTTTCCGGAGCACGCGATCATCGGCGAGGAGTTCGGCGAGCAGCCGGGCCACCCCGGCGCGGGCAGCCAGCCGCGGTATCGCTGGATCATCGACCCGATCGACGGGACCAAGAGCTTCGTCCACGGCGTGCCGCTGTTCGGCGTGATGATCGCGCTGGAAGTCGAGGGCGTAGCTGCGCTCGGCGTGCTGCACTTCCCGGCGCTCAATGAGACCGTGGCGGCGGCCAAGGGGTGCGGGTGCCACTTCAACGGGACGCGCTGCCATGTCAGCGCGACGGCTGAGCTTTCCGATGCGCTGCTGTGCAGCAGCGCAATCCCGACGATCGGGGATGCGGGGCCGGGTTCTCCGTCCCCTGCCGGGGAAGGGCCGGGGAGCGGGGATCGCCAAGGCAACGCCCCGACCTTCGGTCGCGGGGCTAAACGGGAAGACGGTTACGACAATCTCATGCGATCCGTCAACCTGTTCCGCACGTGGGGCGACTGCTATGGCTACGCGATGGTGGCGACCGGGCGGGCGGACATCATGCTCGACCCGAAGC
>JAQTVL010000466.1 GCA_028706835.1 Phycisphaerae bacterium
CTCGCCGGAGTCGCGTCCGAAGATCAATGGCGAGAGAGAGTAGTCGCCGTCATCGACAAGGCATTGGCCGGCGAGTACCCGTTTTTCGGCCACTGGTTTCGCCGGCTGGGCTGGCCGCCGGACTTCAACCTCGACCCAGTTCACAATATCCGCTGGCCGGTCGGCGCGCACTGTCTGAAGACTGCCCGCTCCGGGCCGCCGCGGGACGATATCAAGCTCGTCTGGGAGGCGTCACGATTCTCGCTGGCCTATCACCTGGCCCGGGCCTATGCCCGTTCGCGTGACGAACGGTTCGCCGAGGCATTCTGGCGGATGTTCGACGCCTGGGGCGAGCAGAACCCGCCGATGCTCAGCGTCGCCTGGGGCTGCGGCCAGGAATCGACCTTCCGGCTGATGGCCATGCTGTTCGCGGCCGTGATGACGTTGAACAGCCCGTCAGCCACGAACGAAAGGCTGTGGGCGTTGAGCCGATACGCCTGGCAGGTCGGCCGGCTGGTGGAAGTGAACATCAACTACGCCCGAAGCCAGAAGAACAACCACGCAATCAGCGAGGCGACTGCGTTGTGGACCGTCGGGCTGATGTTCCCGGAGTTTCGGCAGGCAGGGCGATGGAAGGTGGCAGGGCGAGGAATCCTGGCGGCCGAGGTCCGCCGGCAGGTTTACGACGACGGCAGTTACGTCCAGCACAGCCTGAACTACCACCGCGTGATGATGGACGACCTCCTGTGGGCCATCCGCCTCGGCGAACTGCACGATCTACGGCTTGGCGACGTGGTCTATGACCGCTTCCGGCGGGCGACGGAGTGGCTGCTGGCGATGATCGACCCAGTCAGCGGGCGCGTGCCCAACTACGGCCCGAACGATGGGGCGCAGGTGCTGCCGCTCAGCACGTGCGATTATCTGGACTATCGACCGGTGGCGCAGGCGGCGAGTCATCTGGTGAACCGTAAACGAGTGTTCGGCCCCGGCCCGTGGGACGAGAAGATGCTGTGGCTGTGCGGGCCGCAGAGCCTGTCATCGCCGATTTCGCCGCCGGATCGCCCGGCCGCGTGGTCCGCCCCGGCTGGCGGATACTACATCCTTCGCGGCCGCGAGTCCCAGGCAATGATCCGCAGCCACAGTTATCGCGATCGGCCGACCCAGGCCGACATGCTGCACGTGGATTTGTGGTGGCGAGGCGAGAACGTGCTCCGCGACGGCGGCAGCTATTTGTACTACCACGCGGATCCCAGGTGGAAGCACTGGTTCATCTCGACAGCCGCCCACAACACCGTTGAGATCGATGGCCAGGACCAGATGACTAAAGGCCCCCGCTTCACTTGGCTGCAATGGACAAAGGCCCGAGTGCTGGAGTTCGGCGAGGGGCGGTTCGTCGGCGAGCAGGACGGCTATCGCCGACTTGGCGTGCGCCATCGACGCAGCGTGGAAGTCGCGCAGGGAAGTGGCGAGTGTTACGAGGTGACGGACACGATCACCGGCCGAGGCACACACGATGTGGTGCTTCGTTGGCGGCTGTGTGATGCGGAGTGGAAGAGGGAAGGCTGGGCGTGGTCGGCTGATATGCCGGTTGGCCTGGTGCGGATCGCGCTGGATCTGCCGCCGGGATTTGAGGCGACGTTGAACTCGGGGCAGGAAGACCCGATTGAGGGGTGGGAATCGCTCTACTACGGAGAGAAGCAACCGGCGCCGACGCTCGCTATTCGAGGCCGCCCCGCCCTGCCGGCTACGCTGAAGACAACCGTTTCTTTCACGTGAGGCGCCAGCGTCAGCCGCCCGCCGCCGTCCGCTCGAGCAGTTCGACAAACCGCCGGGCCATGTCTGCGCGATTGAATTCGCGTTCAGCCAGCGCGCGAGCGTTGCGGCCCATCTGCTCCAAGTCCGCCGGGTGATCACGCATCCACAACACGGCGTCGGCGAACGCCTTCGGATCGTTCGGCGGAACAGCCAGGCCACAGTTGTGCGACTTGATCAACTCCGCCAGCCAGCCCGGATAGTTGTTCAGAACCGGCAGGCCAGACGAAATGTAGTCGAAGAACTTGTTCGGGCTGGTGCCGTTGTAGAAGCCCGGCACATTGGCAAGTATCTGCATCCCGACGTTGACGTGGGCCAGAACACGAGCGAGAAGCGGTTTCTTGATCGGGTCCTGAAAGGTTACAGACCCTCCGAGGCCCTCGTCCGTGGCCCGCTGAACCAGGCGGGGCTTCATCCCGCCGCCGCCGATGAACAGAAACCGCACGCCCGTGACGCCCCGCCGCTTCAGCTCCCCGGCGGCGTCCAGCACGGCCTCCAGCCCGTTGGCCCGGCCGTGGGCGCCGGTGAATACAAGCGTGAACTCGCCCGGCTGCGGATACGCCATCTCTTCCGGCCGCGGCAGGCCGGGCCGAAACAGGTCCAGGTCGCAACTGTTGGGAATGAACGTGAGTTTGTCGGCAGAAATGCCCGACGCGACGATGTGGTCTCTCATGCCCGGCGCAAGGATCACGATGTGTTTGGCCGATCGGTAGGCTCTTAGTTCCATCCGCCGCATCATCCACTTGGCCAGCGGATTGGTCAGCACGCCCATGTCGATGAGCAATTGGGGCCAAACATCGCGGACTTCAAAGATGAACGGAACTTTCAGTTTCTTCGCCGCCAGCCGGCCCGGCGTGCTCACGGTCAGCGGGGTGGAAGTCGCAAAGACCAGGTCGGGCCGGGCCTCGACCGCCAGTTCGCGGGCAATGTTGGCAAACCGAGTGAATGCCATCCACCGCCGCACCGGCCCCATCGCATTATCGTAATCGACGTCGATGTACTTGACGTTGATGCAGTCGACCGTTTTCTCGACCACGCGCCGCCCGGCCGCCCGGTCCGCGGCCCCGAGCATGTGCCCCCCCGCGATCATGGTCACCCGATGCCCGGCCGCCAGCAGCGCCCTGGCTAATTCGTAGCTCCGCGTCCCGTCCGCCTGCTGCGGAGTGGCAAAATGCTGATGAATGTAGGCGACGTGCATGGTTCGCCCTGGCCTTACCCGTGGAAATTCAACGTCTCGGCGTACTCGTTCGCCAGCACCACCGTCCGACTTTCCCGGGCCGCCGTCATGGCTGCGAAGCTTGCGAGTGTGACATTGACCAGTTCATCCAGCGAAATCAGAGGCGGCCCGCCCGTGGCGGCTCGTTCGATGAACGCGGCGAACTCGGCCGCGTGGCCCTTGTCCTGCCGCCAGGACTTCAGCTTCTTGAAGCCCCTGAAACCGTAGCCGGTGGTCCGCCGGAAGTTGTCCATCCGCACCACGCGCCCGTCGCTGAACACCTCCAGCAGTTCCTTCGGATAGGACTTGGAGCCGTTGGCGAAGTAGTTCACCGTGCCAACCGAGCCGTCCTCAAACGACAGCGTGATCGACATCTTGTCTTCGTGGACAGCCACGCCGCCGCCAACCATGGCGGCTGAGACCGTACGCACCTTACTGCCCGCGAGGAAGGCCATCAGGTCGATGAAGTGGCAGCCCTCGCCGATGATTCGCCCGCCGCCAAGCTCCGGGTGATGCACCCAGTGTTCCGGCGGGATCGTGCCGGCATTGACGGTCATCGACATCGCCAGCGGCTCGCTTCGGCCAACCAGTAGTTGCCTGATCTTCACCAGATGCGGCGAGAAGCGACGATTGAAGCCGACCATGACCTGCCGATCCGGGCAAGCCCGCGCTGCCTTGAGAATCTGGCCGACCTCGTCCACATTCATCGCCAGCGGCTTTTCCACCAGCACGTGCTTGCCGGCCTGGAGACACTCGATAAGGAACCGAGCGTGGAGGTTGTGACCGACCGCAACGAACACGGCATTGACAGCCGGGTCCGCCAGGATTTGTTTGTAGTCGCTCGTGGCCTTTTCGATGTGGAACTTGCGAGCCAGATGCGCCGCAGCCGCCCCGTTCAGATCGGCCACATAGGCCAACCGGGCCGAGATCTTGCTCAACGCCGGCATCAGCGACATCTTCGAGAAGTTTCCCGCGCCGATGACGCCGACAACCGCGCGTCCCGCCGCGGCAGCCGAAGGTTGCGACACCTCAATCGTTCGCCGCAACTCGACTTCAGCCGGATATTGGAGAATCACACCCAACCCCGCGCCGCCCGATATCACTTCGTACGCCTTGGGGGCATCCTCAAACTTGAAGCGATGGCTGAT
>JAQTVL010000020.1 GCA_028706835.1 Phycisphaerae bacterium
GCATCGTCCGGCTGAGCCAGCAGATCAGCTCGCTCCATCTCGACCAGGTGGTCCAGTTGTGCGTGCAGCGGATTCCGCCCCTGCTGGGCGTCAAGCTGGTTTCGCTGTATTTCCACGACGAACCGAAGCACGTGCTGCGATTGCAGCGGCACAACCACCCCTACCCGATCAACGCGGTGGTCAGCCTGGAGGATCGGCCGAACTCGCCCATGGCGCTGGCCGTCGCTCGCAAGCAGGTCATGCTCATCAACGAGCCGGCCTGGTCGGAACTGATCGACCACTCGACGGTCACCCGGCCTTACGCACACCGGTATTCCAGCGGCAACTGCGTGATCGCGCCGCTGCTGGCCGGCGGACGCGTCGTCGGCGTGTTCAACCTCGCGGACAAGGAGGACGGCCTGCCGTTCGACGAGTTGACGGACCTGCTGCCCGTGCGCCAGTTGGCGGAACTGCTCGGCGCGTCGATCTGCAACATCGAGCTTTACCAGAGCCTTCAGCAGCAGGCAAAGACCGACGGCATGACCGGGCTGGTCAATCACGGCACGTTCGTCCGGGAACTGACGCGCGAGATCAACCGGTCCGGGCGCTACGGCTCGCCGCTGTCGCTGATCCTGGCCGACGTCGATTCGCTCAAGCGGATCAACGACCAGTTGGGCCACGTGACCGGCGACCGGGCGCTACAGATGGTCGCCCGCCAGATACTGCACTCGATCCGCGACTCGGACCTGGCCGCCCGCTACGGCGGCGACGAGTTCGCCATCCTGCTGCCCTCCACGCCGATCGGCTCGGCCAAGCCGGTGGCTGAACGCATCGTCCAGACGATCGCCGCGATTCCGCTGACGCACGGCGACAAATCGATGTACGTGACGGTGAGCGTCGGCGTGGGCGAGTTCGACGGCAAGAGCACCGCCGAGTCATTCATCGAGCAGGTCGACCATGCGATGTATCAGGCCAAGGCCGAAGGCAAGAACCGCATCGCGCTGCACACCTGACTTGCCCCGTCCCCCTTGTTTGGCTGCGACCCGAAGTGCCGACGCAGGGGAGCGCATCTTCCGGCCGCTGTATGCGACAGCATCCCACAGCATCCGACAGTAGCTGCAACATCTTATCCCCCATACGGTTATGCAGCGCTCGCTCCAAACCTCAGCCAATCGTTTATAGCCGCTCCGCCGGGGTCGGGTCGATCCCAGGTCGGTAAGACCGCCGGCGTGTCGTAGCCGCGGCTAAAACCCCATTGGCCGGGATTGTGAAGGTCTTTCGAAAGTCCGAAGAGCGCCTCACGGGATCAACTGCTCCCCCGCCAGCCCCACCAGCCCCCCCGGCTGGCCGTCCCAGCGGTGGCTCTTGATCGATTGCACGATCGCGTTCGCCGTCTCGATCGCCGCCAGGCCATCCGCGGCGCTTACCGCCGGCGGCTTGCCCGTCGCCACCGAATCGAGGAACGACTCCAGCTCGCGGGCCAGCGGCTGGTCGTCGGAGAGTTGCAGGTTTTGGACTTTCAGCAGGTCGGTGTAGTTCACGCCCGAGGCCGCCAGCTCCGCCAAGTCGGTCGCGTTCTTCTGGCGGAACAGCGACAGCAGGTCGGTGTTCTCGTTCTTCACCACCGCGATGCCGATGTGCTTCTGGTAATCCATCGACACGTAGGCCTGGTCGCTGAACACGCGAATCTTCCGCTCGGTCTTCAGCGCCAGCCGGCTGGCCGTCAGGTTCGCAACGCAGCCGTTGGCGAACGCGAGGCGGGCGTTGGCCAGGTCCTCGTGCTCGCCGATCACGTTCACGCCCACCGCCCGCACCTCGACCACCTTCGAGCCGACCAGGTGCAGCACGATGTCGATGTCGTGGATCATGATGTCCATCACCGCGCCGACGTCGGCTGACCGGAACGTAAACGGGGAAATCCGGTGGACCTCGATGAACCGGGGCCGGATGTTCATCTGCTGAATGGCGGTAGCCACCGGGTTGAACCGCTCGGAGTGCCCCACCTGGAGCATCGTCCCGGTCGATGTCACCAGGGCCGCCAGCTCGCGGGCCTCCGCTAGCGTCGGTGCCAGCGGTTTTTCCACCAGCACCGGGATGCCCGCCCGCAGGAACGGCTCCGCCGACGCCAAGTGATCGACCGTGGGCACCGCGACGGTAACAGCCGCCGGCTTCGCAGCGATCAGTTCCGCCACGCTGCCGAACGCGCGCACCTTGAACTCGTCCGCCACCTGCCGGCACCGGTCCGCGTTGCGGTCCAGCACGCCGATCAGCTTCGCCTGGCCGGTCATCTTGGCAAAGTTCTGGCAGTGATACTTGCCCATTCGGCCAACGCCGACGACTGCCACGGGAACAATTTCGGATTTCGGATTGAGGATTGAGGATTGAGAGGTGGGCATGGCTGCATCCCTGCAAGAGTCAATCACGGTTTCTGCTGTCGGGTGCCATGCTTGCGACGGCTGTTTGTCGCAAGCATGTCTTCGGCGGCATGGCTGCGACGAAACAGCCCGTCGCAGCCATGGCACCCGACAAGAGTCAGTCATGGTTCCTGTTATCGGGTGCCCGGGGCCGCGGATTCCTTCAATCCGAAATCCGAGATCCGAAATCGACAATCAGTTCTTCTGCCCCAGCGCCCCCGGCGTCCAGGCGGTCTTGTCGCCTTGCATTCGCAGCACCTCGCGGTGCCGCCCGAACTTGCCTTCCAGGCTCGCACGCAGGAACGCACACAGGTAGCCGACATTCTCGTCGAGCCCGTCTTCCCGCTCCAACACCGCCAGTTCCGCCAACTGGTCGTTTCGCTTGTTGAACAGCCTGCGGAACGCGGACTCCAACGCCTCCACCTGCCCCGCGGTCAGGCCGTTGCGGCAGATGCCGGTCTTGTTGATCGCCCGCACCCGGCCTGGCGAGCCGTCGAAGATCGTGAACGGCGGGATGTCGCGCTTCACCGCGGTCAGCCCGCCGATGAACGCATACTTGCCGATGGTCACGAAATGGTGCACCCCGCTCAGGGCCGACAGCACCGAGTTGTGTTCCATCCGCACGTGACCGGCCAACTGGCTGTAGTTGCCCAGCATCACCTTGTCGTCCAGCAGGCAGTCGTGGGCGATGTGGGAGCCGATCATGAACAGCGAGTCGCTGCCGACGCGGGTCAGTTCGCCGCCGGCCTCGGTGCCGGGGTGGACTGTCACGTATTCGCGAAACGCATTCCGGTCGCCGATCTCGATGCGGGTGGCCGTGCCGCGGAACTTGAGGTCCTGCGGCGGCGTGCCGATCACGACGAACGGATAGAACACATTCTCCCGGCCGATGGTCGTCCGGCCGATGATCGTCACGTTGTTCATCAGCTTGCAGCCGGCGCCGAGCGTCACCTCCGGGCCGACCACGCAGAACGGCCCGATCTCGACATCGTCGGCGATCCGGGCGGCAGGACTGACTTCGCTCAATGGGCTGATCTTAGGCATCTCACTTCCCCTGCCCGCAAGGGCAGGAACCTCCGTGTCTTAGTTACCCCTCTCCCTCTGGGAGAGGGGCCAGGGGTGAGAGCGGCTGACATCGCCACTCGCTCTCCAGGCGCCCCGAAACCGAAAGCACCCCGAACCTGCGGTTCGGGGCTTGGCCAAGCCCGGAACCATAGGTTCCGGGTGCCCCGCCCTCTCCCTACAGGAGAGAACGTGATCATTCGTGCTCTGCCGCGGCTGCGGCGAATCGGCCCGCCTCGCGGGCCCGCCCGAATCGGTGGGCCGTGCTCCGTTTCACGAAATCCACCAGGTAACGCACGTGCTCGTTCAGGTCAGGCCGGGCGTCATACTCGGCCAGGGCCTCTTTGTCCAGATCGTAAATCGTCCCGTTCGGGTACAGCCGCCCCAACGCCTCGCGCAGCGAGCGGATCACGTCCACCTCAACGCCGAGACGGCGAAGGCCGACCACGTTCACGCCCATGTACTGCGTCGGCCTGGTCCCCTCGACTCGTGCATACGGGGCGACGTCGCGGTCCGTCCCCGCATACGCGCCGAAGAACGTAAACCGGCCTATCGTCGTGAACTGGTGCATGGCCGCATAGCCGCTCAGCCACACGCCGGTCTCGACGCGGCAGTGACCCGCCACCGTCACGTTGTTGATCAGCGTGACGCGGTCTTCCAGCGTCGCGTCGTGGCCGACGTGGGAGTTCACCATCAACATGCAGTTATTGCCGATCCGCGTGATGCCGCCGCCGGACTTTGTCCCGCGGTGGACCGTTACGTTCTCGCGGAAGACGCAGTTATCGCCGATGATCACCTGCGTCGGGTCCGCGGGGTCGCTGCGCCAATCCTGCGGCTGCGTGCCCAGCGTGACGTTCGGGAACACGATATTGCCCGCGCCCAGCGTCGTGTGACCCTCGATCCAGCACCGTCCGCGCAGGTCGCAGCCAGGCCCGATCTTCACATTGCCGCGAACAACACAGCCGGGCCCGACGCTCACGTCGTCCGCAAGGACGACCGTGGGGTCGATGATTGCACTGGGATGAATCGTTGGCATAGGAATAGTGGCCAGTGGTCAGTGCTCAGTGACCAGTGAAGAAGGCATTCGCCGTCCTCACCGTCCATTCTGCACAAATCACGGGCCGTCTCCGATAATTCTCTACCGCACTTGAAACCCGAAGCCTTCCGCAACTGGCCACTGGTCACTGGTCACTTCTTCGCTCACACCGGTTCCGCGTCCACCAGCATGAACTTGATCTCCGCCTCCGCCGCCAGCTTGTCGCCGACCAGCGCCTCGCACTTCACGTGGCCGGTGCGGCTCTTCACGCGGATCGTCTCGGCCACCAGCACAAGCTGATCGCCGGGCACCACCGGGCGGCGCATCTTCACTTTGTCCATGCTCAGCAGCACCGCCAGCTTGCCCGTGTGCTCGAGCTTCTGGCTCAGCAGAATCCCCGACAACTGCGCCAACGCCTCGACGATCAGCACACCCGGCATGATCGGCTGGCCGGGGTAATGGCCCTGGAAAAACAGCTCGTTGAACGTGACGTTCTTGATGCCCACCGCCTTGCGGTCGCCGTCGATCTGCACCACGCGGTCGACCAGCAGCATCGGATAGCGGTGTGGCAGGATTCGCGAAATCTGGCGGATGTCCAGCGTCGGCTCGCTGCGGACGCGGGCCGAGTTCTCCTGGCGATCGGCCATCTGGAGCAGACGGCGAACCAGCGCGTGGTTCAGGCTGTGCCCGCTTTTGCACGCAACGACGCGCCCGGCGATCGGTCGGCCGCTGAGCGCCAGGTCGCCGACCAGGTCGAGTATCTTGTGACGCACCGGCTCGTTGGCGAAGCGGGCCTCGTTGTCGATCGGCCCGTTCGGCCCGAACACCAGGAGGTCCTTCGGCGTCAGGTGGGCGCCCATGCCCCGGCTGCGAAACTCGGTGGCCTCGTCCTGGGTCAGGAACGTCCGGGCCGGCGCCACCTCGCGAACGAACGTCTCCGGCGTGATCGTCACGCTGTAGAGTTGCCGGCCGATGATCGGCCAATTCGGGTAGTCCAGCTCGTACATCACCGTCAGGTTGTCGCCTTCGCTGGGCAGGGCGGCAAGCATCGCGTCGCCTTCCTGCACGGTGATCGCCTCGGTCACGCGGATGGGGCGGCGTTCAGCCGCCTGGGGCGCCAGGCCCGCCTCGGTCAGCGCCTCGACGAACCGAAGGGCCGAGCCGTCCAGACTCGGCAGTTCCGCCCCGTCCACCTCGATCTGAACATTGTCGATGCCCAGCCCGCTGACGGCGGCCAGGCAGTGCTCGGTGGTTTCGATGGAGAGTGTGCCGTTGCGCAGGCTGGTGCGGCGCGACCGTTTGGCGACCGACGCCACGTGCGCGGGGATGCGAACCTCGCGGGCGCCGTCGCGGCGGATGAACACCCGCCCCGTATCCGGCTCGCCGGGAAGGAAACGCAGTTTCGCCGGCTCGCCCGAGAACAGGCCCAAGCCTTCGAGTTCAGCCGGCTTTTGGATCGTCTGCTGCTGCACGTTCTATCGCCTCTAGCCTGTCGGCCAGTTCCTTGACGCGCTGGAATAACTCGGGCAATTGCTTTGTCAGGGCCATCTGCCGCAGGTAAACGCGGTGGTCCTGGCCGTAGTGACCGCTCTGGACGTCGCCGGGCTTGGTGTCGTGGCTACAGCCCGACATAGCCGTCACGATCGTCCCCGCAGCCAGGTGGACATTGTCGCGAATGCCGACATGGCCGGCCAGCACCACGTGATGATCCAGTTCAACCGATCCGGCGAGGCCCGTAAGGGCTGCGATCAGGCACCCATCGCCAACCTGGACATTGTGGGCGATCATGCAGAGGTTGTCAATCTTCGCGCCGTTGCCGATCCGCGTGGACCCGAATTTTGCCCGGTCGATCGTCGTGTTCGCGCCGATCTCCACGTCGTTGCCGACGATCACCCGGCCGACCTGCGGAACCTTGTGGTGAACGCCCGTCTTGCGGTCGGTCCGGTAACCGAAACCGTCCGCGCCGAGCACCGCGTTGGGGTGGATGATGACCCGGTCGCCCAGTTCGGTCTGCTCTCGCAGCACAACGCCCGGGTGCAACGTGCAATCCGCACCGATGCGGCAATCCGCGCCGACAAACACGTTCGCCCAGAGGACCGTCCGCGGGCCGATCCGGGCCCCAGCCTGCACGACCACGCCGGGGCCGACCGCGACGCCCTCGCCCAGTTCGGCGCCCGGGTCGATGCGGGCCGCGGGGTCCACGCCAGCGGGCGGCGGGCACTGCGGCGTCGGGAACAGGCCCAGGATCAGGTCGAACGCCTCGACCGGGTCGGGCACGACGATCAGGTTGAAGCCGGGGGCGGACGAAGCGTCCTTGACGACGATGGCGGAGGCCTTCGTGGACGCGAGGTCGGCCAGCACCCGCGACTTGGTCGTCGCGAGAAAGCTGATCTGCCCCGCCTGGGCTGAGTGCAGCGGCGCGACGCCGGTGATCAGGGCGCCGCCCTGCCCGACGACCGTCGCCTGGCTGCCCAGACGCTCGGCGATCTGCTGGAGAGTGAAGCCGGCTGATGCCATCAAAGGCCCTCATTTCCCGCGGTGCGCACGACAATTCGCGTCCCGCGGCCGGGGGCCTATGCTAACCGAAACGAGGCAGGGAATCAAACGCGAGCAAGCGCCCCGCAGATTTCGCAGATTACGCAGATTGAAGACAGAATTCAGAACTCAGGAGCCATAATGGAGAAAAGAAGGGGAAGTCTTGCTGTCATTCTGACTTCTGACTTCCTTTTCTTAATCTGCGTCATCTGCGAAATCTGCGGGAAAGTCCGGCCGATTTCCGTGCTCACTTCGGCGCGGTGGCATACTCCGCGTCCAACTTGTCGACGACCTGCTTGGTGATGTCCGCCCGCGCGGAATCGTAGAGCACCTTGCGCTGACGGATCATGTCCAGCAATTCCTCTGGGCTGCGGGCGTCCTTCACCGCGTAGTCCTCCTTGTAGAGGACGACGTCGTAGCCGTCCGGCTGGGCGATCTTGCTGATCACCGTCGACATCTTGCTGTAGAACTGTTCGGTGAGGCGCTGGTGCTCCGCCACCATGTCCTTCTGCTTCTCCTCGGTCTCGACGCGGATCTTGACCCACTCGGTCTGAAGGTCCTTCATCCGCTCCTTGTAGTCCTTGGAGTCCGCGTCCAGGGTCTTCTTGATCTCGGCTTCGCGATCGGTGAGCACCTTGGTCCGATTGTCGATGTTCTTCTTCAGCTCCTCCGCCTGGGACTTGAAGCTCGCGTTGAGGACCTTGAGCTCCTTGCTGTCGCGGAAGACCTGCGGAACGTTGACGACGGCCACAGCCGACCGGCCCGCCGGAACAACGGGTGCAGCAGTGACAGTCGGGGCCGGCGGCTGGGCGACGCCCGGTGTCAGCAGCCAGACGCTGGCGGCAAGCATTCCCAGGGCGAGCAGTGCGAGGATGCGATTGTGCATGGCAGTGAGCCTCCAGTAAGTCAGATCAGCGTAGAGCCGACCGATGAAGCCAGCATGAGCGACCCATGAGGATCGTGTCAAGAGCCCGCGGCGACGGCGAGGATGGGCCAGTCTCTGGTCAGAAGCTGGTCCCGAACAGGAAGTGGAGGATCTGGGTCTCGTCGTCCTTGTCCTTGGCGACGGGGACGCCCAGCCCGATCGTCAGCGGAACCGAGCCGAAGAACTTGATCGGGATGCGAACCTCGAACCCCACGCTGACCCGGTACGAACTGATCGACGGCGTCGGCTCCACCGTGCCCGTGTCCAGGAAGAACACGCCCTGGCTCTTGCCCCACAGCGGGAAGACATACTCGCCGCTGGCTAGGAACTGGAAGTCGCCGCCGATCGGGTCGTGGTCCGGCCCGTCGTGCGGCCCGACGCCGCGATACTTGAACCCGCGCATCGAGTTGATCCCGCCCGCGTAGAAACGCTCGAAGATCGGAGCGTCGCCGGGGATGTAGCCGACGTTCACCCGGCCGTCCAGCACGGTCTTGCGGTCGTAGATGTCCGTCCGCAGGGTGCGATAGGCCCGCATGTCCCCGGTGAACTTGACGAACGTATCCGTCCCGCCGACCGGCTCGACGCTGAACGCGACGCGGTTGCCGGTGCTGGGCATGAACTGGTTGTCGGTCGTGTCGCGGGCGACGGTGAACTTGCCGCCGATCAGCAGGTGCGAGCCTTCCGCGTCCCGCACGTCCTTCGGGGCATTGTGGTCGACGCCGGAGATGTCCACGCCCTCGATCCGAAGCGCCTCTTCCAGTTGCCAGTTCTTCCGGAACTTCTGCCCGAACGACACGATGTAGCCCAGGCGGCTTTCCGTATACGACTCGCGCGGACGCGTGAAGAAGAACAGATTCGTGCCCAGGCTCACCGGGCGGTCCATCAGGAACGGCTCGTAGAACTGAACCTGGAACCTGTTCAGGGACGTGCCCGGCTCGGCCACGATCCGCAGCGTCTGGCCCGCGCCCTTGAACGCCCGGCTGGAGAACAGTTGCCGCGCGGTCTTCGGCCAGCCGAACAGATCGAAGTTCCGGTTCTCCAGCGTCACGTTGCCAAGAAGGCCGGCGTCGCTGCTGATGCCGATGCCGAACATCACGGACGTCGTTCGCGCCTCATCCACCAGCACGAGCACGTCGCGCTCGTTGCCCTGCCCGGCCGCCGCCGGCGCGATCTCCACCTTCGAGAACAACTGCGTAGCCATCAGGTCGTCGCGCGACTTGTCGGCCTCCACGACGTTGTAGGGCTGCTCGGGGTAGAGCCGGATCTTCCGGCGGACCACCTTGTCGTGGGTCAGTTCGTTGCCGACGATGTTGATCCGTCCGACGAAAATCTGCTTGCTCTCGTTCACCCGCACCACCAGGTTCACCACGCCCTTTTCGTCGGTGAACCGCGGCGATATCTCCACGCCCGTGTTGTAGTAGCCCTCCGCGCCGTAGAGCTGGTCGCGAATGGCCTTGAGGTCGTGCTTCTGCGCCGCCGCCGTGTAGTACTGCCCCGGCTGGAGCAGCATCTGGCCGCGAAGCTGATGCGCCTGGAATACGTTGTTGCCCTCAAACTTGATGCTGTCGATCCGGTACCGCGGGCCTTCCTTCACCAGAAAGACGGCCGCAACCCGGTCTTCCCGGCCGAGCGGCTCGACCGTGTAGCCGGCGTCAACGTCCAGGTAGCCCTCATCGCGGTAGTGCTGCTTGATGCGGGTCACGTCTTCCTTGACGACCTTCTCGTCCAGGTTGCCGGGCGAGAATATCCACATGTAGGCCTTGGTCTCGATTTCCTTCTTCAGTTCGCCGGCGGACAGGCTGTCGTTGCCGCGGAAAAATATCTTCTGGACGCGGACCCGCGGGCCTTCGCGAATCTCGAACACCACCCGGTTCTTCTTGAGCGCCTCGGCGTCGACGGTCACGTCGGCGTAGTGGTAGCCCTTGGATTGATACAGGTCGAGCACCCGCTGACGGGCCGCCGCCACCTTGCCGGCGTCCATGTAGTTGCCCGCGTCGAGATTCGCCTCCGCCGCGACGTCCTTCTGCTTGACCGAGCGGGCGCCGATAAAGTCGACCGACTCGATCTTCGGCCGCTCGACCACGCGGAACGTCAGCACGACGCCCTGTGGCGTGACCTCGGTCTCCGGCGTGACCGAATCGAACCGGCCCATCGCGACGATGTTGCGAACGTCTTCCTGGATGGTGTCGCGGGTGTAGACCTGCCCCTCGCGGACCTGCGTCTGGCCGAGGATTTCCTGCGCGGCGGTCGCCTTGTTGCCGGCGACGTTGATCTTGACGATCTTCTTGCCGACGGGCGAGCCGGCATCCTGCGCCAACGCGAAGGTGACGAGGATGGCCCCCGCCAACGCGACGATTCCCGCCGCCGCCATTCGGCGTCGAGCGAAAACGTTTGACCGTCCTGGCCTCGATCCCGTAATGCGTCGACCCCTGAACCGGCGCCTATCCCCAAAGAATCGCTACAGCCGCAGTTAAACTCCCCGAAATGATCGTAAACGGAACCTTAAATAGCAAGCGGAAACTGAGCGAGCAGGCGAACACCTTCTTTCGAGCGAAGTCTGAAACTATTTGACATCGGCTGGCGATGAAGTACAGTTATAGTAATCCAGGAAACTGGAGTTGGATCGCCCGTGAGGGCGAGCGTGAAAAGGCCCCGCAGAGGGGCCTTTTCATGTACTGGGGAACAGCACTTTTCCGTAACCCCAGACTCGACCATCGTAAAGATGGCAATTGTACTTCCCCTTCAAGACATCGAGAAGCCTTGCAGCAAAAACTCCGACTCCTCGCACACCTAACTCCTTCTCGACTAGAATCCCTTGCTTCACCGGATGCCCGAGAAGGTCGGCTAGTTGCAGGCCAGAGATATTCGCCGACTTCTGTTTCAGCTTCAGTTCCCTCGTCGTCAAGGCTTTCTGAAAGAACTCCGCATGCCGCGACCTGACGCCTCGTTGATAAACGAATTGATACGAGCTCTTGAGGAGTTTGTCTTCCATTCCGCCTCGGCTCTCAGCCATCACGTCGCCACACCGGTTCAGGTGGTTGAGGTACCCGCAGTATCGCTGAAGAAGAAAACCGAGGGCAAGATGATATGGGTGTGACGGCACTTCGTACCGGGCCTTGAGCGCCAGCTTATCGATAACAACACCAACGATCCGGAAATCGGCTTGGGCGACAACATCGAGCAGGCCTTGATCGAATGCCTGAGCAGCGTCTGAATCCCGTAGCCGTCCGTAAGGACCTCGCCTGTTTATGATGTCCTCGCGGTGCAGAATCAGCGGCTCGTCGGGGTTATGAGGTATGTGGCGGTGCTTGAACCCAGTCAGTGCTTCATGAAATCTCAGGTAACTGTCGGTCTTGAACCAACACCCGAGCAGGCAGAGGTAGCGGTGCGCCGGGTCGTCAAGTTTGTTCAGAACATGGTCCCCGGACTCATCGACGTAAAGGCGGAATCGCTCAGCGGCAGACGTTGGGCGATTAGAAATGGATTCGTTTGCGGACATGCTGCCCTCAGAACTCCGCCGCCGGGATGCCCTCCGCCAGATCGCGGAACCGCGTGATCTGGTTGTTGAACTGGAGCTTGATCGTGCCCGTCGGGCCGTTCCGCTGCTTGGCCACGATCACCTCCGCCACGCCGCGAATTTCCTCGGGCACGTCGCCCTCGCCGATGTGGTAATACTCCTCGCGGTGCAGCAGCAGCACCACGTCGGCGTCCTGCTCCAGCGAGCCCGACTCCCGCAGGTCGCTCATCCGCGGGCGATGGCCCTCGCGGCCCTCGGCCTGGCGGTTCAACTGTGACAGCGCGATCACCGGCACCTTCAACTCGCGAGCCAAGGCCTTGAGCCCCCGGCTGATGTCGCTGATCTGTTGCTGCCGGGAAATGTCCCGGCCGCCGGGGGCGTCCATCAGTTGCAGGTAGTCGATGAAGATCGCCTTGACATCCCGTTGGGTCTTCAGCCGCCGGGCCCGGGCGCGAAGTTGCATCACCGTCAGCCCCGGCTGGTCGTCGATGAACAGCGGCGCGTCCGACAGCGACTGTACGCTGATCGCCAGCCGGGCCGCCTCTTCCTGGCTGAGCATCCGCCGGCGAAGCTTCTGCCCCGCCACCTCCGCCCGGCTGGCGAGCAAGCGCTGGGCGAGCGACTCCGCCGACATTTCCAGCGAGAAGAATGCAACCGGCGCCTTATTGTCCGCCGCCATGTTCTCGGCGATGTTGAGCGCCAGGGCCGTCTTGCCCATGCTCGGCCTGGCGGCAATGATAATCATCTCGCCCGGCTGGAAGCCCGAACTCATGGTATCCAACTCGCGGAAACCGGTCGCCACGCCGGTGACGACCGAGCCGTCGGAGTTGCTCAGCGAATCGAAGACGTCCTCAAGCAGCTTCCGCAGTTCAATCGCGCCGGTGCCCTCGGAATGGGCCTCAGCCAACTGGTATATCTTCTGCTCGCAACGGTCGAGGGTCTCGGTCGGGTCCTCGGTCTCGTCGAACGCCTCGCGGAGAATCTCGGTCGAGGTGGAAATCAGGCTGCGGAGCAGGTATTTGCCGCGGACGATCCGGGCATAATACTCGGCGTGGTCGGGCGCGGGCACGGCGTTGACGATGTCCACCAGCGTCGCCTCGCCGCCAATCGCCTCGAACAACTTCTTGCGGTCCAGGTAATCCCGGATCGTCACCAGGTCGATCCCCCGGCCCTGGTTGGCGTCGTAGAGCGACACCAGCCCCTCGAACAGCGCCTGGTGGCTGTCGCGGACGAAATGCTCCCGCTTGAGCAACTGGATGACCTGGCCGATGCACGACGCGTCGAGCATCATCGAGCCGAGCACGCAGCGCTCCGCCTGCACCGACTGCGGCGGGATTCGTTCGAGCAGGTTGGTGGGCTGAGAGTTGACCTGAGTCATGGGCCGCCTCCGTGCGTCTACTGCCGCTCGTCAGGGAATGTACTCTCTGGCGGCCGCTTACGCAATCGCCGAATGGACGCGAGCATTGTGAACAACGAGGAAGTCACAAAGTCTTCACAACCGCACCGGCGCCGTGGGACGCGCCAAACCCCGGAAAAGAGCGATGCGCGTGGGCGACAGAATCCCCGTCGCGCAAGAAAAGTTCCACGTGAAACATCGGCGCGGGCGAGCCCTTCCAGGCCCGCCCGACCCGACGTTCCACGTGGAACAGTTCGGCAAGCCCAGGGATTGCCTTCCCTGGGCATTAAGATCGCGATCCGCAAGGCGGCACTGGCGACAGCAACCCGCCGCCCGCTTACTCGGACTTCGTCTCGGCGGCGGCATCGCCCTCGACAGCCGGGGCCGCGGGGGCCGACTGGCCGTCGAGCGGCAGGGCGCCCTTCTCCGGGACGATCCAGAGCTGAATCGTCGCGTTCAGGTCGGCTGCCAGGCGGATGTCCACCTCGTACTTGTCCAGCGTGCGGATCGGCTCGCGAATGAGCACTTCCGACGCCTGGACGGGCAAACCCTCCGCGGCCAACGCCTCGGCCACGTCTTTGCCGCTGACCGAGCCGTAGAGGTGGCCGACTTCATTGGCCATCCGCGTGAGCGTGATTTCCTTGCCCTGGAGCCTGGCGGCCATCGCTTCCATCGCCTCGCGGCGCTTGATGCGTTCCGCCTCGACGCGGGCCTTCTCGGCCTCCAGCCGCTTCATGTTCGCGGCGGTGGGCTCGCTGGCCAGCCGCTGGGGCAGCAGGTAGTTCCGGGCGTAGCCCGGGCTGACGGTCACGACGTCGCCGATCTGGCCGAGCGTCGGGATATCCTGGTTCAAAAGCACCTTCATGACAGACTCCTATCGACGTATGTCTCGTGTATGTCCGATGGCCATGGGCCCGCTGGTCCTACCCGACGTAGGGCAGCAGCGCCATGAACCGGGCCCGCTTGATCGCCGTCTTCACCCAGCGCTGGCAGCGGGCGCAGTTTCCGCTGCGTTTCCGGCTGAACAGCTTGCCCTGGGCGGTCAGCAACTTGCCCAACTGATCGATGCGCTTGTAGTCGATCTTGCCGTTGAAATCGCGGCAGAACCGGCACTTGCTTTGTTCGCGAAACCGACTGACTCGACGCTTGTTGGTTGTTCTTTCCATGGTTACCTCGTGATCGTCCTTTTTCTCAAACCCGTCTCGTGTATATCACACTGACACGCGGACCGGGGTCCGCTGCGAAAACCAAACCGTCAGAACGGGATGTTGTCGTTCTCCGGTTCCGGAGGCTGAACGTCGGTGTTGTAGTCGTCCGCCGGGGGCGGGGCCTCCGACGACGCATCGGCCGGGGCTGCTGCTGCCGCCGCCGGGCGACGCGGGGCAGCGCCCGCCGCCGGGCCCGGGCCGCCCTCGCGCGGGGCCCCGCCGCCGGCCCGGCCGAGGAACTGGAAGTCCTCGACCATCACCACGGTCTTCGACCGCTTCTGTCCGGTCTGCTTGTCGTCCCATGAGTCCAGGTGCAGCCGGCCCTCGACAAACAACGGGTCGCCCTTGTGAAGGTACTTGTTCAGCACCTCGGCTCGCTTGTCGAACATGCGCAGTTCGACGAGTGTCGCCTCCTCATGCTTCTGCCCGTCCTGCCCGACCCACGTCCGGTTGGTGGCTATGCCGAACTCCGCGACGGGCGTATTGCTCGGCAGATACGTCAGCCGGATGTCGCGGGTCAGGTTGCCCATCAGCATGACCTTGTTCAGGTTCGCCATTGCAGTCTCCCGTTCCGCTGCAAATGTCCGCCCGGCACGCCGCCCAGCGGACCGACCGCCGGCCGCGGGCGCCAGGCCACATCCTCTGATTCACGCCTCTTACCGCCCCGCGCCGTCGTCGCCGGGGGCGTCGACGCCCGCCGGACCGGCCGCGGGCTCGCGGTCGCGGTCACGACGCCACCCCCCGCCGCCGCCACGGTCGCCGCGGTCGCGGTCGCCGTATCCGCCACGTTCCGGCATGCCGCTGGGCAGTTCCACCGTCGGCGACTCGCCGGTCTCCGAGGGCGTCGGCTTGTTCATCTCCTCGTCCGTCACGTCCGAGGCCTCGAGCACCATCACGCGAAGCAGCTCTTCGCTGAGTTGCACGTCGCGCTCGATGTCGGCGACCTTGGCGCCTTCCGCCTTGAAGAAGGTCACCACGTAGGTGCCTCGCTTCTGCCCGCCGACCTCGTAGGCCAGCTTGCGCTCGTCCCACTTCTTGCACACCAGCACCTCGGCGCCGGCGCGGTCCAGCACGCGGCGGACCGGCTCAAGGGGCTTGTCACCGTCGCCCGCGGTCGGGCTCACCAGGAACATTCCTTCATACTTTCTGATCACGTCTTCCTCCCGACCCCGGTTCATCGCCGGGGTCAACCTTGTTCCGTCGGGCCGTCAGTACGATTCTGCCGGCTCCGATTAAACCGATTCATCGCCGTTTCGGCGCCTTGCTCCATCCACACGTCCACCGCATCGCCCGCTTCACGCACCGCCTCGTCCAGCGCCCTGCGATCGTCGAGCGCCGGCCGGCTGAGCACGTAGTCGCGCCCAGCCCACCCGGGCGGCGGCGAGCCGATGCCCAGCCGAATCCGCCCGAAGTCCTCGTGCCCGAGGCGGGCGATAATGTCGATCAGGCCCTTGTGCCCGCCAGCCGATCCGCCCGTGCGGACCCGGATCGTGCCCGGCGGCAGCGCCAAGTCGTCCACCGCCACCACCAGCCGATCCGGGCCGACCTTGAAAAACTGCATCGCCGCCAGGACCGACTGCCCGCTGAGGTTCATGAACGTCAGCGGCTCGAGCAAAACCACTTCCCCCCCGCGGGGCGACTGGCCCTTGCCGTATCGCCCGTCAAAACCGGACCGGGACAGATCGATCCGCCACCGGTTCGACAGCAGTTCGATCACCTCAAACCCAAGGTTATGCCGCGTGCCGGCGTACTCGCTGCCCGGGTTGCCCAGTCCGGCGATCAGCCACATAGGAAGCTCTCAGCGATCAGCTTTCAGCGATCAGCTACAGCAAAACTCAAGCAGCATCCGCGAAGGGCTGACTGCTGAGTGCTGACCGCTGAACGCTGGAGTTACTCCTTCTTCTCCGCCTTCTTCGCCGCAGGGCCAGCCGCCGGGGCTTCGCCTTCCGCCGCCGCGCCCTCTTCCTCTTCCTTCTTGCCGATGACTTCCGGCTCGACCGCCCCGACCTCGCCCGGCGCCGCCACGACGACCTCTTCCTTCATCGGCTCGGCGCAGACCGCGACGACCTGGTCCGGGTTGGCCAGCACCTTCACGCCCTCGGGCAATTCGAGCTGCTTGACCGTCACCTGGTCGCCGATCTTCAGTTCCGCCACGTTCACGCGGATTTCCGTCGGGATCGCGATGACCAGGCACTCAACTTCCACCTGCGGCAGCGGCGTGAGCAACTGGCCGCCGTCGAGCTTCACGCCCACGGGCGTGCCGCGGAAGCGGATCGGGATGGTGACCGTGACGCGCTCGTCCATGCTCACGCGGGCCAGATCCACATGCGTGATGTTGCTGTTCATGTGGTCGTACTGAACGTCCTTGACCAGCAGCTTGGTCGTGGCCCCGTCCATCTCCAGGTCCACCAGCAGCGCGCCGCCGTGGAGCTGCTCGGTCAACTGCTCGCCGTTCACCGCGACCGGCACGGGCGTCTCGCCGTGGCCGTAGATGATGCCCGGCACGAGGCCCTTCTTTCGCAGCCGGCTGGCGGCACGACGACCCGCGGGATCACGCTTCTCACCCTTGACGATTGCACTTTCCATCGAACTCTCCTTGTTCTCGCGTCCGCCCCGGACTCCGTCGTCCGGCGGGGGACTACTTGAGAAACAGAATGCTGATACTCTCATTATGGTGGATGCGCTGGATCGCCTCGCCCAGCAGTTCACTCACCGACAACACCGTCAGTTTCTTGCCCAGTTTCGACCGCTTCACCTCGTCGATCGGGATCGTGTCGGTCACGACGACCTCGTCGACGAACTCGCTGTTCAGCCGGTCCACCGCCGGGCCCGAAAGCACCGCGTGGGTCGCGCCGATGAGCACCCGGATCGCGCCCGCCTGGCGGACCAGCTTGGCCGCCTCGGTCACCGTGCCCGCGGTCGAGATCATGTCGTCGACCATCAGCACGGTCTTGCCCTTCACGTCGCCGATGATCGCGCCAGCCACCGCGTGCGTCCCGCTGACCCGCTGCTTGTCGATGATCGCCAGGCCGCCGCCCAGCCGCTGGGCATACGCCCGCGCCCGCTTGGCGTTGCCGACATCCGGGCTGACCACCACCAGGTCCTTCAGCTTGCGGTTCTTGTAGTGGTTGCTCAGCACGGGCTCCGCAAGCAGATGATCGACCGGGATGTCAAAGAAGCCCTGTATCTGGGCCGCGTGCAGGTCGATCGCGAGCAGGCGATTCGCCCCCGCCACGGTGATCAGGTTCGCCACCAGCTTGGCCGTGATCGGCGTCCGGCCTTCGTCCTTGCGGTCCTGGCGGGCATACCCGAAATACGGGATCACCGCCGTCACCCGCCGAGCCGACGCCCGCTTGATGCAATCCAGCCACACCAGCAGTTCGACCAGGCTGTCGTTCACCGGGCAGCACGTCGGCTGGACGATGAACACGTCCCGGCCGCGAACGTCGTCG
>JAQTVL010000467.1 GCA_028706835.1 Phycisphaerae bacterium
GATGAGCGCGTACGGCACGGTGACGCTCGTCGTGGGAGCCGGCGGCGCGTCGGTCATTACCGAGTTGAACATGGCCGGACACACGGAGCTGGCGTAGTCATGGACACCTTCGGGCTGATCGGACTCAAACGCAACAGGAGCGTCGACCGCCTTACGGCAAACCTTCTGGGCGCGTATGGCGCGATGACCGTGGACTCGAACGCGGACGGTGTGGTGGACGGGTTCACACAAACCTTCAGCAACTGTGCGGCGGTTTTTGCCCTGGAGGGTGGGCAGAAAATCACGCTCGCTAGTGTCACATCGGGTTCAGCGTATGCCCAAGTGATCATTACGGATCCCGTTGCCGTATCACCCGGCACGTTATACGCCTGTTCCGTGGACGCCGCTTTGGTTCGGTCAACTGCGGAAACCATGAACTTCTACTGCCTCTGGTATACCGCTGCCCATGCGCTGATCTCGTCAAGCGGTCTTACAGGCGTGAACCCCGGCGCTACCTACGCAAGGCAGAGTTTCACGGCGACTTCTCCCGCTACGGCGGCTGAGGCGAAGATTCTAGGGCGCATCCGCGCCAGCGTTGTAGGCGACACGGGTACGGCGTGGTTCAAGGACGCGCTTTTCATTCCAACGTAGGGGGGTGGTGTGAATGTCATTCACCGTGTCTAACGTGCAGGTGCGCGCCAACGCCCTATCGGGTGAGACCATCATCGACGCTGACGCTATCGCGTGGTGCTGGGACGCGGTATTCCGCATGGACTCGCGCCTGTGGCCTGAAAAGACGGAAGACTACGCCTCGGCTGTGGCCGACACGTTCTACGACCTGCCATCGGACTTCCTCTACACGGTCTTGGTGGAGGATGACGACGGCGACGAGTACACCGACTACACCATCCGTAGCGGCAAGATCAAGTTTGAGGACGACGACACGTACACCCTCACCTATCGCGGGACACCCACCAAGTACACTGCTACGACTGGCGGCGGAGGCACTATCTCCATGCAGGACATATTTCAGGAGCCTATCGCCAAGTACCTGTGCTCGCGCTTCTACTCGCAGGACGACGACACAAACTCTTCAGCCGCAAGGTGGATGAACGAGTACCGCGCAGACATGAACGCCATCGTTTCCATCATGCAACTTGACAACGAAGTCCTGCAGGTCAAGGAGGTCTGGTAATGTGGCGCTACCCATCAAGACTTACCAAGACTTCCGGGGCGGCTGGAACACGGACACCGCGCCCGACAACCTCCTCGACTCGGAACTCACCGTAGCCGATAACGTGGACCTCATGGAGCGCGGCGGCTTGTCGTCAAGGCTCGGCTCCGCGCCCCTCATGCACACAGGCACCTGCCCCGCACAAACGGGACTCACCAGCACACAGATAAAGCTCGCGTCCACCGCATCGGCGGTCAACAGCTACTACAACAACTGGTACGTCTCCATCGTCTCAGGGACGGGCAGCGGCCAGAAGCGCACGATAAGCGGCTACACGGGGGCTACGCGCCTCGCTACGGTCACCGTGGCGTGGGTGACTCAGCCGGACAGCACATCGGTCTATGAGGCGGTGCTGGACTACGGCGCGCAAGTGGAACGCCTCATCGAGTGGCCGCGCACGTCGGGGACTCGAACGCTGTTGGCGGTGATGACCGACACAGGGCCTTTGTACAATCTCTACGAGATAAGCGACGACGGGACGCGCACAGTGGTTCAAGCGTTGTACAGTCTGCACTTCGGCCACTTCTGGCACGGCGACAAATTCTACTTCACCGACGGCGCGGAGTACCGCTACTACGACGGAACCTCGACTCACCTGGTCCAACTGGCGACGCCGGGGGCCGCGCCCACCATCGGCAACACCCCTGCGGCTACCGCGCTACAGGCGGGAACGTACAGTTGCAAAGTGGTTTTCTGCAACGCCTTGGGCGTGGAGTCCGTGGCCTCTGCGGAAGATTCGCAGGCGGTGAACGCGGGCGACCAAATAGACTGGTCCGCTATCCCGGTTTCGGCTGACGCGGACTGCACGGGCAGGAAGCTCTACCGGACGGAAGAGGACGGCAGCATATTCAAACTGGTCACGACCATAGCGGACAACACGACCACCACATACACGGACGCTGTGGCAAACGCCGACTTGGGAGACCTGTTCGTGACTGACAACGACCTTGCGCCTATACGCAGGTGCGGTCAATTCCAGTTCCATCCCGACAGCCAGCGCATATTCGCCACGCTGGACGCGACGTATCCCACATACGTCTACTTCTCGGAAGCGGCGCAGCCCGGATACTTCAAGAGCACTTCTTACCTGCAACCGACTACAGGCGACGGTCCTGTCTACGGACTCTCGGTGTTCGGCGAGTCGACGATAGTGTTCTACCAGTCCGGCGTGTGGGAGTGGGACGGACTCGACCCCGCTACGGCAACCTGGAAGAAGATTCCTGTGGGCGAGGGCACGGTCGCGCCTCGCAGTGTGACTCTCACCCCTTCGACGCTCACCTTCCTGGGGGCGGCGGGGCTGTTCGCGCTGACCCCTGGACTGCTCGATCTGAACGTGGTTTTGCAGCCCGACGCGCAGCTAGTGCCCAATCTTGCGGAGAACAAGGTGTGCGCGGCGATTCTCGCCATGACTCACCAGGACACGGCCTGCGGCGTGTGGGACAAATACCGCGAACGTTACCTGTTGGCTTACGGCGACACGGGCACGCGGAACAACCGCATACTTGTACTCGACTGGAGCTTGCGGGCATTCACGCGCATAACAGGCTTGGCGGTGAACGACTTCTGCTTGCGCTCCAACGGCGATCTGCTGTGCGCCTGCCAGAACTACATCGTGAAGATGGGCGTGGGCGCGAAGGATTGGGACGTCGCCAACGACGTGTACAAGGCAATCGCGTTCTCCGTAATCAGCAAACCCTGGAACCTGGGTTATCCGCAATACGAGAAGAAACTCAACAAGGCTTACCTCAACGCGAAGCAGGCTTCCGCATACGCCAGTCACGTCGATGTGGGGCTGGAGTCCGGCTACAGTTCGAGTCTGTGGGCAGACGTAAACCTCGACGTGTCTTTCACATGGGGATACCCGTGGGCGATGTGGGGCGCGACCGACCTCCTCACGAGGGAGTTCCGTTGCCGCCTGAAGGGGCTGCGGTTTTCGGTGAAGTTCGAGAACGACACGGCGGGCGAGGCTGTCACTCTGTACGGCTTCGCTTTCGAGCACAGGATTCTTCACGCGGAAGGAGTTGTGGTTGATGGCTAAACCGACACCCGTTTTCTCCGCGACCGCTGGCGACAGTTCGGCGGTTGCGCCTCACCGTCCCGAGGACATCATGTACGACATCAAGAACGCCCTTGGCATGTTTGACCCGACAGCTCTGCTTGCCGATGGAGTGACCGCAGGCGGCATAGGCGCGGACAACTTGAAAGATGGCGAGATAACCGCCGCTAAGTTCGCCGCAGGTTTGGCTATCACGGACGCGGTCCTCGGCGACCGCACGGCAGACCCAACGATTGCGGATGCTTATGCGCTCGCCGGCACCCTTACGCAACACCTCTCCTGGTTTGCCAAAGCTATCAAGGCTCTCAAGGGCGTGGCGGGCAACTGGTGGGATGCTTGTTCGGCCACTGTCGAGACCATCTGGGGGAAGTTTCATGCTACTACGGGGCATAAACACACCGGGGCGGCGGGAGATGGACCCCTTCTTCATCCTCTGGAGATAGTCAACGTCAAGGATTATGGCGCCGCGGGAGACGGCGTAATCGACGACGTGGTTACGGTGCAGGCCGCGATAGACGCTGCTGCGGGTAACGCGCCGGTCTACTTCCCTGCGGGAACCTACCTGATTAGCGCTGCCCTACGTTACCATCCGGGAGAAGTCCTAATCGGGGCATCGCGAGACAATACCATCATTAAGAACGCCAATGCTGCAGATACGGTCATGTTCTGTAGGCAGGACATAACTGTCCGAGGCACTTTCAAGATGCAGAATCTTACGATAGACGGCAACGCGCCGAACCAGACGGACTGGTCGAAGGCAGCCATGCAGCTCATGGTGACGGACGCTATCATCGCGGATTGCGCCTTCACGAGGACGATGAGAGAGGCGTTGTATTTCGATGCGGTAGGTGGCTATGTCCGTGTTCAGAATTGCAACTTCTCAG
>JAQTVL010000021.1 GCA_028706835.1 Phycisphaerae bacterium
AGGAATCCAAGGGCCAGTACCGCGACGCTCTCAAGATGTATCAGATGGTCATCGAGAAGTATCCGAACCAGATGTATCGCGTCTCGCAGCACGGGGTATTCGTGCCGATCTCGCAGTATTGCCAGCGTCGCATCCTCGGCTTCCCGCCGGGCGAACTCCAGTTCTACCGCTCGCTCTACGACGCCCGGGCCAAGGAGGCGTATGACCAGGCCCGGCGGCAATACTCCCTCATCGGGCTGGGCGAGATCGTCGACACGATGCTGGCGACCAGCTACGGCGGCAAGGCGATCGCCGAGTTGGGCAACGCGGCGTTGGACGCCGGCTACCATCTGGCGGCCTTGGAATACTTTACGACGGTCCGCGACTTCTTCCCCGACGCGACGCTGCACACCCCGGAACTGGCGATGAAGATCCGCCTCTGCCAGAAGCTGCTCGGCACGCCGGCGGCGATGGCCCGTTCGTCCGGCCAGAGCGAACTGTCGGCTGAGCAGTTGGCCCAACTCCAGAAGGCGATCGACACGACCCGGGTGACGAAGCCTCCGTTCTTTTCGCAGTTTTCCAACCCGCCGAACATCACCGCCGACGACTACACGCTGATGCCGCCGTCGGTGGACGGCTGGGCGTTAAAGCCTCCGGTGTGGGAGGACACGCTGCCGGGCTCGCGGCTGGACTTTTTCGTCTACGTCCAGCCGGTGGTCACGCCCAGCAGCATCGTGTATCGGCACAAGAACATCGTGTATTGCCGCTCGATCCTGACCGGGGAGCTTCGGTGGATGAACGACGTGGGCGGCCGTGCGGTCTGGCAGAACCGCCGGGAACTGATGTACCCCGAGGAGGACGTGCTGGTCCAGGACGGGCTGGTGTTCAGCCCGGTCTCGAAGTCCGGGCCGTCGCTGGTGGCGTTCGACGAGGTCAGCGGCCAGATCAAGTGGGCGTTTGGGCCGATGGTGGCGGCGAACGAGGAAGAGGCGAACATGCGGTTCGAGGCGGCGCCTGCGGGCGGGCCCCGGACAATCTACGCCGGCTACGTGCTGGACAACATCGAGGGCGAGACGCACACGGACAGCGAGTATGGGGTGATTGCGTTCGAGAGCGCGACGGGTCGGGTGCAGTGGCGAACGCCGATCTGCCGTCTGACGCCGGGGAAGTTCGCCGGGGGCTTCGCGGAGCAGCGTCGCAACCGGATTCGCAGTTTCACCAGCGCTCCGCTGTATCACGAGGGGACGGTGTATTACACGACCAACGCGGGTGCGGTGGCGGCGATCGACGGGCAGTCGGGGCGGGTGAAGTGGCTGACGCGGTATCCGTATTACTTCGCGGTCCACGACGCGACGCGGGGCTGGGGCGGCGGGCACCATTACATTTATCTGGCCCGCCCGCACGCGCCGGCGTTCTGGAACAACCAGCGGCCGCTGATCGTCGGCGAGCAGTTGTATGTCACCTCGGTGGATTCGCCGCTGCTGCTGGCCATGGACCGCGCCAGCGGCAAGGTCAACTGGAGCCATCAGAAGGTCGGCATCGGGTCGAACTGGTTCCTCGGGCCCAACAGCATGGGCGAACTGGTGATCGTCTACGCGGGGGGAGGCAAGTACCATCAGCCGGACGGCAGCACGTCCAACTTGCCGATCCACCTGCTCGACCCGGCCACGGGCGAAATCCTGTGGCGATCGCCTGACCTCGTCAAGGACGACCCCCAGCCGGTGATGACGATCTTCGGCGAAGGCGGCTACAACAGGCTGTACTTTGAGCATGTGTCCCGCCCGTTCCTGGACTCCAACGATCGTTTGTGGGTGGACAGCTTCATGCACCACGGCTGGCCGGTCTTCGGATGGTTCAACGACCTGAGTTGCACAGACCTGCGGGATCGCAAGATCACCGGGCATCGCATCTACTACAGCGGTGAAGTCATCGCGTTTTGCGAACGGTGGATCACCGACGACGGCCCCAAGGAACTCAAGCTCCTTGAAGACCTGCCCGCCAAGGATGACCGAACCAAGGCGCGGATCGCTGGGCTTAAGGCCATCGTCGCCGACCACACCCCCGAGAATGAGCATGGCATGTTCATGCCGTTCTCGCGCATTACATTCAGCCGCTATGGAGTCCCGTTCGAGCTCCGGCTGACCGCCCGGACGATCGGAGTGCTCTACGACCGCGACGCCGTTCAAAAGGCCATCACAGCCCGCACCGACCCCGCTGCCGATTTCGCACGGGCCGAGTTGGCGGTGGCGGACTCGCGATTCGACGAGGCGGCCACATTGCTCAAGAAATGCCTCACGACGATCTCGTCGGAGGATCTCGACTTCCGCGCTGCCATCAACCAGCAGCTCTATCGCGTGCATCAGCGTCTGGCCCGCACTGCCATCCGCACTGGCAACATCGCGGACGAGCTGGACAACGGCTTAGGGATGAGCCGGACCTGCTCGACGCTGGCGGAGGAAATCGAGACGCTGTTCGCGCTCTCCGAAGCCTACGAGCGCAAAGGTGACATGAGTGCCGCCGCCCGCTGTCTGCGAACCATCATTGAAACCTATGGCCGGCACGAATACCCGATCTCGCCGCTGGCGGCGCTGGACGGCGGGCAGGTGCTCGGGGCGGCCAACCAGACGCTGGACCGCACCACCGGCTTCCTCGGCGACAACCTCTACAGCAAGGAGATGTCCCGCAGCCTGACCCTGATGAAGCGCGGGCTGCCACTCTATCTCAGCACGGTGTCTCCGCTGCCCAAGACGCTGACCCTGCGGGCCGGCGAGCGGGCCGCCTGGCAGTTGGCCCGGCTACAGAAGACCTCGTCCCAGTTCGCCGGCGACTTCGAGAAGACGGCGACAATGGAACTGGACGGCAAGACGGAACCGGAGCAGTTGCAGCGGATGTGGGAGTTCCCCGGCACGACGGCCGCCCAGAAGACGCTGGAGGCCCTCTGCGAGTCGTCGAGCAAGCTGGACCCGGTGCTGGCCCGGCAGCGTCTGTGGCGGCTGTCCGACGCCGCACGTGTGGGGAATCTGAAACTTCCTGAAAAGTTCGTCGCCAAACTGACGACCCCGGATTACAGCAAATTGACGGTGACAATCCCGCAGACGGCCAAGCCCTATGACTTCGCCGACGCCGACGGGGCGTCTCGCCTGATCCTCCAGCGTGGCGACGATCAGACAAAGTATCCTGAACTGATGTTCGTGGGCGGCCGGGTTCGCAAGCGGGTGGACAACAAGTTCATCCTGACCTGCATGGATCTCAAGACGGGCGAGAAGAAGTGGGAAACGATCGACATCCGGCTGAAAGGCAGCGGCCAAGAGGCTGGATTCTACGAGGCGTTCGTGTTGGGCGATCGTGTGATCGTGCATGGCCTGTATGACGTGCTGGCGTTCAACGTGGCGGACGGCAAGGCGATCTGGAGTTATCGGGTGCCGTTCGACTTCGAGATCAAGAATGCACTGCTGTCCGGCGACCTTCTCATGCTGGCCGGCAAGACGGAAACCCTTGCTCTCTACCTGCCGACGGAGAACCCGAACGGTGAGGTGGCCTGGCAGGTGGGCGAGATGGGCGACCTGTACATCATGCCGTATATGCGGAACGATCGGCTGATCAGCGTCCGCAAACTACCGTATTCCGTGACCGTTCGTTACCGTTCAACGGGCCAACTCATCGGAAGACTGGACCTTCCGGACCTGTCGATGCACATGGCGCACCCGCTGATCGAGGGCGGGCCTGAGGAGTTGCCGGCGGCCCATTGCGACAACCTGCTGGCGGTGACGGATGGCTGGTATTACGTCGTGGTGGATACCGACAAGCTGGCGATCTCGTGGAAGCGATTGATCGACTCAAACGACGTGACCCGCGAGCCTGCGATGCGGTTGGCGATCTCGCCGGATTACCTGTGCGTGCTGAAGGAAGACTACGACCAGAAGGCGATCTACATGCTGTCAGCCAAGACGGGCGAGGTCCTATGGAACAGCAACCCGAAGGACGGCAACGCTGCCCAGCCGATGCACTCGATGATTATCGCCGGCGAGACAGTGTATGGAATCATCCCGCACGCCGGGCAGGGCTTCTACATGACGGCCCTGGAGTGCAAGAGCGGCAAGCGGCTGTATAAGCAGGAATACAAGGACTACCAGAGCAAGCCGAAGATGATCTTGCTGCCGCAGGTGTATGGCGGCTATCTGGTGCTTCAACTGGAGGACCGCCAGGACTTCGAGGTGAAGGCGTTCGAGGCGAAGACAGGCAAGCTGGTTCACGACGTGAAGGACAAGGGCGTGGCCCCGTTCGGCGTGCATGGCCGGCTGAGCGCGACAGTGCAAGCGGGGCGTGTCGTGCTGCTCAGCAAGGACAAGATGCAGGACTAGAAAAGGTGCGGCAGGTGCGGCTTGGCAATGAGCGTGAGTCTTGTAGAATCTACCGGTCGCAACGCTTCGGAGCCGCTCGCTACGGGATGACGCCTATGGCTGATGCTTCCCCGCCGACACCATCTTCGCCGCCAACCGGGCGCGTGGAGGAGATCACCCGCAACGCCGCCGGGCAGATCGAGGTTCGCCTCCAGGGCGCCGAGGCGCCGGTGGTGGACGTCTGCGTCGCCCGAAGCTTCCCCTGGTCGCTGCCGGACGCCTACATCTCGCTTCGCACGAAGGACGGCAAGGAAATCGCCCTGCTGGAAACGCTCGACGAACTGGACGAGCCCAGCCGCAACGTGCTCCGGCGAGAGTTGGCGGACAAGGTCTTCAACCCCCGCATCGTCCGCGTGCTGGCGCACCGCGATGAATTTGGCGTCACGTCGATCACGGCCGAGACGGACCGCGGCCTGGTGACGTTTCAGATTCGCACCCGCGACGACGTGCGGCTGCTCTCCCGGACGCGTGCCCTGTTTCGCGATGCCGACGGCAATGTCTACGAAGTGCCCGACATAGCCGCGCTGGACAGCCGCAGTCGGCGGTTCCTTCAAGAGTATTTCTAACCCCTTTGCCCTTATCCGGACCCCACCGCGATGATCGACTGCGTTTCGCTCTGCATTCGGAGCAGTTTGGCGTAGATACCGCCGTCCTTGGCAGCCAGTTCCTCGTGCGTGCCCTCCTCCACCACGCGGCCCTTGTCCAGGATGACCAGGCGGTTGGCCTTGCGTAGCGTCGAGAGTCGATGCGCGATGGCGATGGTGGTTCGATTGGCGATAAGCCGATCCAGGGCCTGCTGAATGAGCTTTTCAGTCTCGGTGTCGACGGAGCTGGTGGCCTCGTCGAGGATGAGTATCCGCGGGTTGTTCAGAATCGCCCGGGCGATGCTGATGCGCTGGCGCTCGCCGCCGGAAAGCGTGTGGCCCCGCTCGCCGATGACCGTGTCGTAGCCGTCGGGGAAGCCGACGATGAAATCGTGGGCGTTGGCCGCCTTGGACGCGGCGATGATCTGCCCGATCGTCGCATCCGGGTTGCCGTAGGCGACGTTGGCCGCCACCGTGCCGTGGAACAGGAACGGCTCCTGAAGCACCACGCCGATCCGGTGCCGCAGCGCCTCGACGTTGTAGTCGCGCACGTCGACGCCGTCGATCCGGATCGAGCCCTCCAGCACGTCGTAGAACCGGCAGATCAGGTTGACCATCGTGGTCTTGCCGCCCCCGCTGGGCCCAGCCAGCCCGATCATCTCGCCCGCCTTGACCGACAAGCTGACGTTGCGAAGCACCTTGCGGATGCCGTCATAGCTGAACGTGACATCGCGCAGCTCGATGTCGCCCGCCAACTCGCCGACCGGGCGGGCGGCGGACTTGGAGTAGATCCCCGGCTCGGTGTCGAGCACCTCGAAGATCCGCTGCACGCTGGCCGCCGCCCGGTTCAGCATCCGGTCGATGTGGGCGATCATGTGGATCGGCCCGTAGAACATGCCCATGTACATCATGTACGCCATCAGCGTGCCCGGGGTCATCCGCCCCGTCACCGCCCACCACCCGCCGACGATCCAGACCAGCAGCGTGCCGATGTGCGTGCAGAACTGCACCACCGGCTCGAACAGCGTCCACAGGCTGATCATGCCGATCTCGCCCGCGTAGACGTCGGAGTTCTTGACGCCAAAGCGGTCGACCTCGCGCTTCTCCTGGCTGAACGCCTTGATCACCCGCACGCCCGGCAGGGCGTCGGCCACCACCGCCGTCATCATGCTCCAGCGATGGAACAGCCGGTCGAACCCGCCGTGCAGCTTGCGGTGGAACACCACCGTCAGCAGCAGCATCAGCGGCACGGGCAGCAGCACGATGCACGCCAGCCGCCAGTCCAGCACGATCATGGCCACCGCCACGCCCAGGACGGTCAGCGTGGAGATGACCGACTCGATGACGGTGAACGCGACGAAATCCCAGATGCGGTCGCTGTCGTTGGTGATCCGGGTGACCAGCGAGCCGGTGGGCTTCTTGGAGAAGAAGCTCAGGCTCAGCTTGTGCAGGTGCTCGTAGGTCCGCAGGCGAATGTCCCGCCCGACGCGGGCTGCCAGCACCGCCATCAGTCGCTGACGCACGGCGCTGGCCAGGGACTGGAAGACCATCAGCCCAGCCAGTTGCGCCACCAGGATCAGCAGCAGGCGGTAGTCCGGCCGGCCCGTGGCCGTGCCAAGCCCGCGGTCGAACATCGGCTTGACCAGCCCGGGCCGAAGCAGGCCCGCCAGCGTGAACAACACCGCCAGCACAAAGCCGGTCACTGCCTGCCACTTGTAGGGCTTGACGAAATCGAGCAGCCGGCTGAGCACCTTGCGGCGGCTCAGGCAGGCCGGGCACATCTCGCTCCATGGCGGGATGACGCGCTGGCACTTGTCGCAGCGAACCTTCTTCTCGTCGCCGCGAGGCTCGTCCGGCGAGTCAGCCTCCTCCTTCTTCTCAATGCGACGTTCCAGCCGGCGCTGGAGCCGGGCGACCTCTTTGGCGTGCCGCTGGCTAAAGCGGTATTCGGCAGCCACGGCCCCGTCGACCAGCAGCCGGAGCAGACCCATGCCCAGCCCCTCGATCAGCACCGCCCCGCCGAGGCGCTCGGTCGCCAGCCACTGCTCGTCCCACGCGCCATCGCGCCGCACGAAACTCCCGATCCGCCGATCCGTCAGCACCAGGCAACCGTCGAGGTACCGCCCGGCCCCGTCGAGGTCGTAACGGGCAGCCGCCTGCGCCGGCTCATCGCCGTTGGCAGCGCGCAGCTTCGCCGCCAGAGCCTCCGGCAGCGGGCTGAGCACGTCGTCCGCTTTCTTCTGGCCGTCCGTCACAGGCAGCCCTCCGTTGCCCGGTCAGGCTATCGAACGGGGCCAAATGCGTCAAAGCGAAAAGGGAATGCCTGCGCCACGGTACTTCCTTGACAGAGCCCGCCTTCTCATGGAAAGTCGGTGGCCGTGCGGCGATCTGGGGCCGCGCCGGAACGGCCCCAAAATCCCGGAGTTGCCAATGAGTCAGCAGCTTTCGCAGGCGGCGATCATCGATGGCCACGTTCACCTCATGTCCATCCGCCAGGCCGAAAGGCTGCTGGAGATTCGGCAATGCCTGGGGTTCGGGCGGATGAATTTGCTGTCGATCGTCGATCCCCGGCGGGGCAACGGCAACAGCACCGTCCTGGCTGCCAAGGCCCTGCACCCGGAGGCCTTTTACGCCTTCGGCGGCCTGGACCACGCCGCCGTCAGCAACCCCGCCAACCCGGTCCCGTTGGCGCGTCAGGCCCAGCGGCTCTGGCAGACCGGCTGCGACGGCATCAAGATGCTCGAAACCAAGCCCAACACCCGTCGCGAATTGAACGTGCCGGTCGACGGGCCTTACTACGAGGAATACTTCGCCCTGGTCGAAGAGCAGAAAACTCCGCTGCTGTGGCACGTGGCCGACCCGGAGGAATTCTGGGACCCCAGGACCACCCCTTGGTGGGCGGCCAAGCACAACTGGGGCTACGGGCCCAGCGACGTGCCCAAGGAGACGCTCCACGCCGAGGTCGCTCGCGTGCTCGACCGCCACGCCGGCCTGAAGGTGATCTTCGCCCACTTCTACTTCCTGTCCGCCGACATCCCCCGGCTGGTGCGATTCCTGCTGGCTTACCCCAATGTGAGCATCGACCTGGCGCTGGGCGTGGAGATGCTGCTGAACCTGTCAAAGGCCCCGGACCAGGCCCGCGAGTTCTTCGTCCAGCATCAGGACCGCATCGTCTTCGGCACGGACATCGCCGACGGCCTGACGGTCGAGCACGCCCGGATCCGCACCGAACTGATCCGCCGGTTCATCGAGACCGATGACACGTACGCGGTGCCCCCGGATGCGGAGGAACTGCTCCAGACCCCCGGCCGGATTCGCGGCCTCGCCTTGCCCGGGTCGGTGCTGAAAAAGATATATGCCGATAACTTCGCCCGCACGGTCGGCCGGAATCCGCGGCCGCTGGACCGAGGCCGGGTGATCGAGGAATGCCGCCGCCAAGCGAGCCAGGCCAGTCGCCTCGCCGGCGTGCCCGCCGAGCAGACCGAGGCTGGGCAGTGTATCAAGGCGCTGGAATCCTGACCGCCGGGACGCGCTATGGCTCTGTCAACCATAAATTGACGGGTGCCATGCCTGCGTCTTCTTGCAGGCATGTCTTCGCCCGCAACATGCCTGCGACAAAACAGCCGTCGCAGGCATGGCACCCAATCCACCAATTGACGCCTGACAGAGCGTTACGGCAGTTGCAGCCGCGGACTCCACGGACGTCGCTCCAGGCGGTCATAGACCTCCAGTTCCCACAGGCCGATGCCGGCCTTCTTGTCCGTCGGCGCGGCGAGCGTGAAGCGGACGAACCGCGCCTGGACGGGCTTGGCGAACGGAATCGCGAACTTGTGGTCGAGAATGCCCCCAGCCGGCAGGGCGTCATACAGCGGTGAGTCGGCGCCCTCCCAGATCGATTCGTCAGCCGGCGGGAAGAAGCATTCCTCCCACCCGGCCCGGCCGGCAGCGGCGAACGACTTGCCGTCGGCCGACACCTCGACCGTCATCGCCTCGGAGAACAGGACATTGGCGTTCGGCTGGACGGCGGCGACTCGCGCCCCGCCGACCGCCTGCACGGCACCCAGGTCCACGGTGACAACGACCGGTTCCCCGGCGGGCCAGACCACCAGTTCGCCGACGCGCTTCTTGTTCTTCTCGCCGGTCAGGTTGATGCCGTCGAGGTTCCAGAACGATGCCAGGCCCACGTGGCCGTCCGTGAGCACCTTGCCAGCCGTGTCCGGGAAGGCGTCGCTTGCGGGCCGGCTCACGGTGTAGGCGGCGCCAACGGAGACGCGCTGGCCGCAGGTCAGGCCGTAATCCGCACGGGCCGCCTTGCCGCCCGCATCCTCGCCGTCGGAGTAGCCGGCCTTGCCGGCGGCTGCCCCAGCCGGGCTGTGACGGACCCAGTTCATCCGCGGCGGGCGCGTGCCGCCGACGTCGATGGTGTATTTGTGCTTCGCCTCGGCGATCCGCTCGGTGTGCTGCCGCTCTGTCCACTTATCCTCGCGCCACTCGCTCCAGCAGTAGGTCACGTCGTAGGGCATGAAGCCGCCGGCCGGCTCGTAGCCGACCTGGGCGAAGGCGTTGGTCAGCCCGCCGCCCGCACCATCGAACGAGCAGCGCAACAGCACCTCGCGTGTGCCGGGCGGCACGTCGCGGGTTTCCGCCGAGACGCGCTGGTCGGCAAACGGCGGCTTGCGATCGAACCGGCCAAGTTCCTTCCACGATCGGCCGGCATCGAACGAGGCCGCCAGCATCAGTTTGGTATCCGGCTGGGCGAGGTGGGCCGTCGTCGCCAGGCAGATGCGCTTGATGTCGCGCGGGGCGGCGGCCTTGAGCACCAGTTCCGCCTGGGTGGTCGCCACAAGCGCCGGATTGAACTCGCGCGGGTTCTTGAACGGCGTGAAGCCGGCAACGCGGGCGCATTCCTTTTCGTATCGCTGGGCCGAGAGGAACGGGTTGACCGTAACGTATTCGAGGTGCTCGTCAGCCAGGGCGACGACGGTGTTCGACCCGAGCCGCAGGGCCGGCAGCGTCCGCTGGTTGACCTGCGTGGTGGTCGTGACGGTCAGGCCGGACAGGGACGCATTCTTCGACAGGTCCGCCTTGAGCAGGAACTCCAGCCGGCCCCCAACGGCTGTGTCGATCATTCCCTCGCCGGCGCCGAGGTCGACAGCCAGGTTCACCGGATCCCACGTAAGCCCGCCGTTACCGGAGACCTGGAACGCGGCCGTGCCGCGAACGTTGATCCGGGCGGAGGTGACGACGTTGGCTGCCATGACGCGAAAGACGGCGAACGCCGGCTTGGCAGGGTCTTTAACTCGCAAGGCGCCGTCGGCGAAGGCCGCGTTCTCGGCGGCGAACAGGACGGCTGGGTCCGACAGGTTCGGCGTCCAGACCCACCGGCCGTTGGATCGACCGTTCTTGAGCGGCAGGACGTCGTTGGGGTCCTTGCCATCGCGGTAAGGCCGGCTGAACTGCGCACCCGCGCCCAGCGGCCGCCAGTAGCGGGTGTAGGCCTCGTCGGGGCGCAGGCCGAGGATGAACCGATGGCCGGCGTCGGCGCCGATGACGTTTTCGCGCGGCTTGTACTTGCTGTACCAGTCGTCGGCCACGTCTTTGAGGGCGGCTGAGCTCGGACCCATGAAGATGCGGTCCTGCGGGGAACTGGCCGTCGGGCAGTGGTCATAGAGGTACCACTTGCCTTCCTCCCGTTTCCGGCCGGCGAACAAGGCCTCGCCGCTGGCCACCTCGCCCTTCTCGTCGAGAAAGTAGTTGCAGAAGTCGCTGTCGAACATGTGCCAGGCGTTGTTGTAGCGGACCTCCGAGACGCAGTGGAGGTTCAAGCCGACCGCCCGGCCGGGCAGGCCCGCCGCTTCCCACAGGCTCACGTTCATCACCGAAATCGTCGAGCAGAACGTCACGCCGTAGCTGTTGAAGAACAGGATGGGGTCGACGACCGGCCGGCCGTCCTCCACCATCGGCGAGCCGACCCGCCGGGAGTTGTGGACCCAGCGGAACTGGGCGAGGCACTTGTCCTGGTCGCCGGGCCAGTTGGACAGGGCCGAGCGGACGAAGTTCTCGCGCGAGCTGAAATCCGGGACCGAGTCGCTGACCAGGCGGAGGTTGAACGCCCCGCCGGCCTTGGCCGGTTCGTCCGCCGCGACGACGAGGGCGCCGGACGCCACACTCGCCACCAGTCCCGCAATGATGCCGAGTATCCTGTTCACAAGCTGTCCTCCGCGGGCGGAGCCGCGATCATCTTCCAGCTTCCGCCACGTTGCTCATGGGCGAACGGTTCGAGGAATCATCGAACGAGCACACGGCGAAGTGCTTGGCGCCCGCCGGCACTCCCGTCACCACGAACGACTCCTTCTTGCCGGCCGCCTGGGGCACGGGCTCGCCGCCCAGGTTGGCCGTCATCCACCAGTTGGCCACGCCCTTGTCCTCGTTGGCGGCGAACTTCTTCAGGAACGTTTCGTAGTCCGCGATCGGCTTGTCGGCGCACTTCACCTGGTAGCGGGCAACCTTCCCGCCCTCGTCGGCCGGGGCGGTGAACGTTACCGTGGCCTTATCGCCTTCGACTGTCACCTTCAAATCCGTCACCGCGGCCGGGGGCTTCTCGTCCTTCTTCGGATGGGCCCAAATGTAGAACATCTTGCCGGTGAACGAAACGCTCTCGTCGTGCGTCGAATAGGTGTTCACCCACTTGCCGACGGTGGTGATAGCCGACTTGTCGACCACGCCGGCGTGCGAGGAGAACCACCAGAGATCGGCTGCTCGCTGCTTGAGGAACGGCTCGCCGCACAGCTCGTAGGCCCGGGCGGGCACGTCCGGGTAGAACGACGCCTGGTAGCCGTTCACGCCTTTGGCAATCTTGGCGCCGTCGGGCATATCCCAGCTCGTGCGATCCCAGGCGAACCCCTTGGTCGGGAAGTCCACGAGGCAATACGAGTAGTTCAGGCAGCCGTGCTTCTGCTGGTAGAGCACGTTCGCCACCGCCTGCCCGTAGGCAATCAGCCAGTCCTGGGCATCCTCGCTGCCGGTGATGTGGTAGTAGACCTCCATGCCCCGGCTGAGCGGCGGGTACATCCAGGTGTGCGGGTTGGCCACCGGCATCCATCGTGCCGCGGTCTTGGCGTCGACCAGTTCGCCGGTCGCGGCGTCGACGGTGACGCCGAGTTCCTTCATCTTCGCCACGCCGTTCGGCCCGGTCTCTTCCTCGATCGTCTTCTGATCGATCTTCCCGGGGCCGTTGAGGAATCCGCGCACCTCCGGGTCCGGCCGCTTGAGGAAGATGCTCACCAGGTATTCGCTGGCATCAACCACGAAGGGGTCCGTCGCCGCGACCAGCCGGGTGGCGTGCGTCAGGAAGCTGGCCCGGGTGAAGTCGCGCGAGAAACCGGCCGACTTGCCCGGCGTCCTGCCGAACGCACGCCGCTGCGTGTCGATCTGCTGCTCGACGGTGTCGATGGCCGAGTCGTACGCGTCGCGGTCGCCGGTGATCATGTACCACTCGACCAGCCCTTCGCCCCAGTTGTGGCAGTGGCAGGCCTTGGCGTTGGCCAGGAAGAACATGTCGCCCGCGGCGGCCTTGCCGAACGGCTCCGCGCCAGCGTAGGCTTCGAGAATGTAGTTGCGCTCGCCCGTCACCGGGTCCTTGGCGCGTTCCGGCCTGTTCCCGAGCGGCCCGCCCTTGCCGCGCTTGGCCCACCAGCCGCCGCCGTCCTTCCAGCGCCAGCCGTCCGTCCGCCACGTCTGGAGGTCCTCGAAGTACTGGCACCACGACTGGCTGGCCTCGAAGAACGCCCGGCTGCCCGTCCGCAGATACATCAGCACGAGGCAGTCGGCGGTGTCCTGCTCGCTGGTGAAGTGGTTGTCGTCTCCGCAACTCCACCGCCCGAGGCGGGCAATCTTGCCCGAGAGCGTCGCCGGGGCCGCCGCCTTGTCGTGCTTCCAGCCCCAAAGCTCGTAGGCCTTGAGTTCGTCTTCCTGCGTCCCGAACGTGCCGGTCGGCAGTTGCCGGCTCTCGAAGTACCAGGCCGGCGCCGCCAGGGCCCAAGGCCGGCCGCGGGCGCCCTTGGCTTTCGCGGAAAGCTCCGCCACGTCGGCCGGCGCGGCGAAGTCGATCAGGTATTGCGAGCTGAGGTGCGAGCAATCGAACAGCCACCGCGTCCGATCGGAGAACGGCGACTTCGTGCCCTCCAGCGGCTCGGTGATGCCGGTCAGGCGAATCTTGCCTTCCGCCACGGCCAGCTTGCGCGGCGGATCTTCGACGAAGTACAGGTCCGTCACCCACACCGACGCGCCGCCGGCCTTCGCAGCCAGCCAGCCCTCGGACACGTCGCCCTTGCCCTGGCTGGTCCACAGTTCCTTGTCGCCGCTCATGGCCTTGGCCCCGCCAGGCCCAGCCGCGCCGGGCGCGGTCTGGTACCACGGCGAATCGCCCAGGCTGTCGCTGGTGTGCGCGGCTGCGATCACCGCCCGCATGGATTGTTGCATCCACGCGTCGCCGGCAGATTCCAGCGGCTTGGCGGCGCCGAGCGTGACGTTGTCAGCCTTGCCCGCCAGCTTCAGGTCGATCGTCGAATCCTTCACCTTGCGATAGCAGTAGTGGTCCGGGTTGGAGTTGGCCAGCGAGTACTTGACGAGGACATCGCTCCGGCCGGCCCAGGCGGTGATCCGGGCGATGTACTGGAACTTGTTCTTGTCGTCGCCGACGAAACGCCCCTTGACGCATACCGTGGTCCGCATCGCGCCGACGTACTCCACCTCGATGCTGGCGGGCTTGTCGGCCAGGTACTTCTTGCCGTCGAAACCGTCGACGTAGCTCACCTCGCCGCCGTCGGTGACGGCCTTGCCGCCAGCCGTCACGCCGGTGACCAGGCTGAACGGTTGGCCCTTGGCGACAGCAAGTTTGATCTTGCCGGTGTCGATGGTGACGCCGTCCGCGGCCTCGGCCACCTTGAGCGCGGCCGGCGGGGCGACGGAGGGCTTGGCCGTCTTGAGAACGAAGGCCTTCTTCTCCTTCGCCTTCAGGTCGGTCTGGAAGTCCAGGAGCACCCAGCGCAAGGCGCCCTTCTCGTTGACGACCATCGGCCAGGCCTGGACCGGGATTTCCTTATCCCCGTCGAACAGGGCGAACGCCTGATCTTTCTGGAACTGCCCCTCGGGCAGCGGAATCCCGCCCGACACGGGCTCTGCCACCCGCGCCACTCCCGACGGCTCCTCAACCGTGATGGGGATATCCAGTGCCGCCGCCGTTCCGCAGATCGCCAGGAGAGCGGTCAGGAGAGTCCCCGACATGAACACACGTTGCCCGTTCGACATGAGTGCTTCCTTTCGACAGAGGCGATCAGGCCAGCTTGCCGATCCCCACCAGGGATTCCGTCTGCGTGGATTCTACTGAACCTGCGCCCGTTGCCAATAGCGCACTGCGAAGGGGGGGGTATGCGAAGGGGGCATGGCCGTTTCTGCCTGCACCGTGCATGTCGGGTTTCTTGTTTAGCCGCACGACCGAAGGTCGGCGGGCAGCCAACGCCGACCTTCGGTCGTGCGGCCAAACAGTATCCCGCCGACCGCAGTTACGCCAGGATTGCCGTCACCGGCCGCGCCGGCTGCTTCCCTGGCGTCGGTCGTCATCCTTGCGGTCGGAGATGGTCCTGTCTTTCATATCTGTCCGGTCCCTGGCATCGGAACGCGGTCCCACCGTCGGGCCGATGAGCGTCCGGTCGGGGCTCGGCGGAACGGAGATCGACGGGGCCGGCCGATCGCTCGGCACCGGCGCGAACCTGGGCATATCGGTGACGCGGCTGGGCGCAACCGGCGTCGGCGGCGTGAAACGCGGCGTGAACCCGTTGTTCGCGGCCCCGGCGGAGATGCCGGCCGGCTGTGGGGTCGGCAGGGCCCTGGGCTCCGGGGCCTTGATGGTTTCAGCCCGGCCGCCAGACGTCCTGCCCCCGAAGAACGGGGAAACGGTGTTGGGAATCGCGGTCGTCTTGACCCTGGGCACGGTCGTCTCGTTGCGAGGAGTCACGATGAGCCGGTTGGCGGCGTCCGCGGGGGTCCGCGTCGGAACGGCCGAGTCGTTCGATCGGCTGAAACTCGACGGCGTCTTCGAGGCCGGGGCGGTCCAGGCCGGCACGGAGGCGCCGGTCCTGGTCGGCAGCGAATCCGGCCAGACAGTCGACTTGGGCCCGACAATGACGCTGTTGGTGTCGCGGGCATTCGTCGGCCCGGTGATCGTCCTCGGCGTCGTGACGGCCCTCGTGTCCACCCGCCGCGAATCGGGGAGCGTCACGGCCGGCTGGACCGGCCCGGGACCGGTCGCGCCCTTGAACTGCCTGGAGTCGAGAGGCTGACCGAGGTTCCGGGTGTCCTTGAGGGTGCTGGAATCCCTCAGCGGCTTCGGCGCCGTCAAGGTCGTGTTCGGCATGTTGACGGTCGGCCGAGTGGGGGAGACTTCCTGCCGGACGCGCTGGGCCTGGTTCCTGGCGAGGTCGCGCGATTGCGTGAGGAACTTCTCCCGGCTGGCCGGCGTGAGTTTCTCGGTCCGCATAGGCAGCGTCCTGCCGGCTGTGACATCGCGGATCGGCTTGGCGAGGACCAGGTTGTCCTGCGCCAGCCTCGGATTGCGTTTCAGCTCGGTCTGTTGGGCCGCGAAGGTTCGCGGCGGGCGGATCGACTTGTTGTCCCGGCGCTGCTCGTAGGCGGTCCTCTGGTGCTCGTCCCATCGCGGGTCGTCCCGCCGATGGTCCCAACGCTGCTGCGTGTAGATCGGGTCGAACCGGCCGGCCTGGCGGCTGTAGTCCACCAGCGGGTAGATTCCCGCCCGGGCGCAGCCGGGGTCGTAGTAGTCGCCGAACAGATAGTGGCGCTGCCGAGGCTGGACGAACAGGTTCGTTACGAGCACGTTGATGTTGATGACGATGGTCGGCGAGAAGACGAACTGCGGCTGCTGGTAGACCGACGGGTCGAAACACACCGGGGCGAACAACATGCCGCGCCGTTCGAGGCGATAGTCCCAGTAGCCTCGCACAAAGATGAAGCCGCGGGGAGTCCGGACGTAGTGCGGCGGAATCCAGTTCCAGTCCGCCTGCCCATTCATCCAGCCGCCAGACTGCCAGACGTAACGGCCCGCGTTGTAGTTCCAGTATCCGGGGCTCCAGATCGAGTCCGGGGAAGGCTGGGTGATCGGCTGATCTTCGACCGACACCGGCGGGGCGGGGAGGTACTGGAATTCGTTGACCGCGGCTGGGGCCCAGAATCCGGAGACCCAGGTGAACCCGCCGTCGACAGCCGACCAGTAGCCCGGCTCCCAACGCATGCCCGGCGGCACGTCCCGCCACAGGCCACTGACCCAGATGAAACCCGCCCGATCGGCGTCCCAACTCCAATAGCCGGGGATCCAGACAACGTTATCGCCCACGGGCTTCTCATCCGGCGGGACCTCCGCGATGGGCTGCGGGGGTGCCTGCTGGACCACCAGGCGGTCGGCAGGGTCCGACGCGATCGGCGTGGCGAAGGCCTCATGCACCGGCCCCTGGACCAGCGGGTCGGCGCCGGGGGCATCAAGGTCGCTCTGATCGGCGTCGGGCCAGGCAGAGGGGTTGGGCACATAGGCATAAGTCCCTGCAAAATCAGACACTTGGGAGTTGGCAGGGGCTGCGGCATAGGTCGAACAACCAACAACGGCCATCAGGGCGGCCGCAGTCAGGATTGTGATTCGGTTGGCGTTCATGACTGTCTCCTTGGAAAGGCCCCACGCTTCTGTTACCTGTTAAGACGACCTCGGGCGGCTGGACGTTAGTTGCCTCTTGTGGATATTTAACGTTTCGATATGATTTGACGACTTATCCCGCTGCGTACCCACGGATGGACGACCCGAACAAAGCGTACGGAACTTGCGGAATCGCCGAAGGCCGATCAGAATCATTGGCCGGAAGATTCAGGAATGAACCACGCGCCCGGATGGATCAGCATGCGGAACATCTGTCTCGTAACCGTCATCGTCGCTGTCGTTGTCCTCACGGCCGGCCGAGCGGCGCTGCCCAGCCCGCCGACAAGCCAGCCCGCGAAGCCCCCGTTCGAGCCGATCGATGGTGCGATTGACAGCTACAGGGCCCTGCCCGCCCCCGAGGAGGAACTCACGGGCAAGCTCTGGGGCCGCAGGGCGGCTGCGGTTTCGCCCGGGACGCCGATCCGGGCGTATGGGAGCGACGCCGCCGGCGAGGGCGATCCGGGCCCCTGGCACTTGATGCTCATTCACGACGGTCGGCGGACCGCGCTGGCCACCGATAGCTCGGCGCTGACCCGCCTGGTCGGCAAGCAGATCACCGTTCGCGGCCGGCTGACCGGCAAGAAGGAATTCGAGGATGCGACGTTTGCGGTCGGCTGGTTTCGCGCCGAACCCGAGCCGGCCGAGCCCCCGCCTGGCCGACAATCGGGCTGGCTGCCGATCGAGGGCGAGGACGGGCGCTACGCCAGGCTGATCGCGGGCGAGGTCTCGCTCCGCGGGAAACTGGAGACGGCCAAGGTCAACGGCATCGC
>JAQTVL010000022.1 GCA_028706835.1 Phycisphaerae bacterium
GACTAGGCCGGCTCTGCGAGTCTGCCCCCCGGCCTGGTCCGACCATTTCAACAGGAGAATTTGCTGTGTCAACCGCTGAAGTCGAAGTTACTGATTTTACCCCCGTCGTGCGTTACAGCGTCTCGGACGCCGCGATCGCCGAGATGCAGGCCGCCTACATGCCGCTGGTCATCGCCGGCGTTGAGGACGCCGAGGGGTATAGGCGAGTCCACGAAGCCCGCATGACGGTGAAGGGAACGCGGGTTGAGATCGAGAAGAAGCGGAAAGAGCTGAAGTCCGAGGCCCTCGAATACGGGCGCCGTGTAGATGGGGAGGCTAAGCGGCTCACGGGACTGCTGGAGCCGATCGAAAGCCACCTGTCGCAGGTGGAGGACGCCTATGCGGCAGAGAAAGAGCGAATCCGCAACGAAGCCAAGCTAAAGGCGGAGGCCGAACAACGGGCCAAGATTGAAGCCGAACTTGCTGAACAGCGGGCCAAACAGGAGGCGGAAGCGGCCATGCTGAAAGCGGAGCAGGAGGCCGCCGCCGCGAAACTGAAGGTCGAACAGGACGCCGAGGCGGCCAGGCTGCGGGCCGAGCGGGAGAAGCTCGAAGCCGAACGCCGAGCGATCGAGGCTGAGCGGGCCCGCCAGAAAGCCGAGCAGGATCGGATCGACGCCCAGCGGAGGGCGGAGCAAGAGAAGCTCGACGCCGCGCGGCGGGAGGTGGAGGCGGAAAAGAAACGGCTGGCGGACATCGAAGCCGCCCGGTTGCAAAAGATCGAAGAGGAGCGGCTGGCTGCCGAGCGTGCCGCCGAACTGGAGCGCGCCAAAGTCGAGGCGGCCGAGCGGGCCAGAAGAGAAGCCGAGGAGAAGGCAGCCCGCGAAGCCGCAGCGGCAAAGGCGAAGGCCGAGGCAGAGGCTGCTGCCAGGGCCAAGGCGGAAGCGTTGCGGCCGGATCGGGAAAAGCTGCTGGCGGTGGCGAAAGCGGTGTCGGCCATCGAGGTACCGGCCGTGTCGCCTGACGCCGTTGAAACCGCCAAGCAAGTCCAGCAGGTGCTCGTCAACGCCTCGATCAAGATTCAGTCCATCGTCACGGCTATGTCGCAAATCTAGGACGCCTTGGGCACGGAAGTCATGTTCAGCCTCCGTTGGTATCAACTCGAATCCGTCTCGGCCGCCTGGTCGTTCCTGTGCTCGCTACAAGGCAACCCGGTGATTGTGCTGCCGACCGGATCGGGAAAGAGTCTTGTGATTGCTCAACTCTGCAAGGATGCAGTCGAGAAGTACCACGGGAAGGTTATCGTACTGGCCCACCGCAAGGAATTGCTTGAACAGAATGCCGACAAGATCAAGGCTCTCCTTCCCGACATGGACGTGGGCCTGTACTCGGCTGGACTGAGGGCACGCGACACGGAACACGATATTGTGGTGGCTGGAATCCAGTCCGCATTCCGCCACGCTCACGACTTCGGCCAACGAAATCTGGTGCTGATTGACGAAGTCCACCTATGCCCTCACGACGGCGAAGGAATGTATCGCACGTTCCTCTCGGACCTGCGGTCTGCCAACGAGCGGCTTCGCATGATCGGCTTGACAGCCACGCCCTACAGGCTAGATGCGGGGCCAATCTGTCGACCTGACGGTCTGTTCCAAAAAGTCTGCTACTCGGCACCCGTTCAACGGCTGATCGCCGACGGCTACCTGTGCAACCTGACGACCAAGCCGGCGGCTTCGGCCGCCGATACCTCGGGCCTCCGCCTTCGATCCGGGGAGTTCATTCCGGCCGAGGCGGAGGCTTTATTTTCCGCCGACCGATTGGTTTCTGCCGCCTGCACTGAGATTGTCGAGAAGACACGCGACCGCAAATCGGTGCTGATTTTCTGCTCGGGTGTGAACCATGCTGGGCTCGTTGCCAGGACGATTGAACGGCTGGCGGGTGAACCCTGCGGAATAGTCACCGGCGAGACAATGCCGATCCTGCGGGACGGCACACTGACGGCGTTTCGGAATCGGCAACTTCGGTTCCTGTGCAACGTGGATGTGCTCACGACCGGCTTCGACTCGCCTTGCATCGACTGCATAGCGATCCTGCGGGCGACGATGTCCGCAGGGCTTTTCTGTCAGATTTGCGGCAGAGCGTTTCGAGTGTACCCGGCCAAACAAGACGCACTGGTTCTCGACTTCGGTGGAAACATCGCCCGCCACGGACCTATCGACGCCATCGACTACGGCCGCTGCAAGCGGACTGGCGCACAGCCGGGCGAAGCTCCCACGAAGACCTGTCCGAACTGCGGGATCGAGTGCTATGCCGGTGCGAGCGAGTGCGAATGCGGGTTTCTGTTCCCTGTGCGCGAGCCTAATCACGAGGACAAAGCAGACCAGGGGGAGATCCTTTCTAAGCCGGAAAAGTGGCTGGTTGAAGAGATCAACTACGCCAGGCACATCAAGCGAAAGGCCGGACCAGAAGACCCGCCGACGCTGCGGGTCGATTATCTCGTCAGACCGCTAGATAGCGACGAAGGCGGGAACCTGATGGCCAAGACGATCAGCGAGTACGTGTGCCTCGAACACCAGGGGTATGCACAAGCAAAAGCCCGCAGGTGGTGGGCCCGGCGGTCTATCGCTCCGTTTCCCGCTTCTGTCGACGATGCTTCAGAACTGGCGAACCGTGGGGCGTTGGCTTGGAGTAGGACGATTACGACACGCCGGGATGGCAAGTGGATGCGGATCTTGTCGGCCGAGTTGGAAGAGAAGCCGACGGAGTGGATGGAGGCGATGAAGGCGGGCGTGGATGCGTTTGAGGAGTTGCCGTTCTAACGAGGTAAGCATGGACGTCCCAAACACACTATCCGCCAGACCCCACTGGATTCTCTGGCGATACTCCGGCCCAGACCGCCGCAAGGTGCCGTTCCAAACGAACGGCACACCCGCCAAGTCCAACGACTCGACAACGTGGACCACCCTCGCCCAAGCCACCGCCTCACTGAACGGCACCTACTCCGGCCTGGGCTACGTGTTCGCCCCCGGCGATGGAATCTTCGGGGTCGACCTGGACGGCTGCATTGACGCCGCAGGTAAGCTCCAGGGGTGGGCCTGCGAAATCCTTTCACAGTTCTGCACCTATGCAGAGGTGTCGCCGAGTGGAACCGGGGTCAAACTGTTCGGACTCGGCAGTTTGCATGGAACCGGAAAGAAGCGAGTGTTGGACGTACCGGCGGTGTGCGGTCGCAAGCCGGCCGTAGAGGCTTACGACCGAGGGCGATTCTTTTGCTTCACTGGCGTGAGAGTGCCCGAGGCACCGAAAGACCTCTCGGACTGCCAGGCAGCACTTGACGCCTTCTGTGCTCGCTTCTGGCCGGTTCCGGTGGCTCCGGTGGCTAGTTTCCCATCCATGCCGCCCGGTGACATCGTGGAGCGTGCCAGGAGGTATCTAGCCAAGATGCCACCGGCCGTCAGCGGCCAGGCGGGCCACAACACCACATTCAGGGCGGCCTGCGTGCTGGTGCTGGGCTTCGGCCTATCGCCGGATGCCGCGTATCCCATCTTGGCTGAGTGGAACGCCGGCTGCCAACCGCCGTGGAATGAAAAGGATTTGCGGCACAAGCTGGACGACGCCCACAAAAAGACCGGCGAGCGTGGCTGGATCCTGACCGGGCGTGGCTACCAGGGTAATGACATCGACCTGCGGGCGTTGCTGGCGAGCTTGGATGCACCGGCCGTAGACCCGCTAGAGATCGAGCCAGAACCCGAGCGGATTGTATTTCCAAACGAGTGCATTACCGGAGCGCCGTGGCTGATGAAGCTGGCATACAAGTACGCCGTAGAGACGGCCATCAAGCCGCAGCCGCAACTTACCTTCGCCGCACTATTGGCTTTGTTCGGTGCCATCTTCGGCCGGCTGGTGTGTGACGACTACGGCACCCGCACAAACATTATGGTTCTCGGTCTGTCTCCTAGCGGAAGCGGCAAGGAGCACCCACGGAAGGTGAACAAGGAAATCCTCTTCCATTGTGGGTTGGAAAACATCAACGGCCCAGAGCGAATCGGAAGTCATGCGGGGATCGTGACGAGCTTGTGCCAGCATCCGGTTAGGCTGTTCCAAATCGACGAGATCGGCCGACTACTGGCGACGATGCGCGACGCCCGCGCGGCTCCGCATCTGTACTCCATCGGTACGGTGCTAATGGCGCTGTATTCGTCGAGTGATTCGATGTGGACTGGCGACGCCTACGCCGACTTGACAAAGGTAAAGCGAATCAACCAGCCGTGTTGCTGCCTGTTCGGCACCAGCGTTCCCGAAGGATTCTACGGCAATCTGACGCCGCAAAACCTCTCTGATGGCTTGCTAGCCCGCATGATCGTGCTGGAGTCGGAAGGCTACGGCACACGCCGCAAGCCGCTGTTGCAGCCGTTGCCCACCGAGCTTGTTGAGACGATTAAAGCGTGGCGAGCGAAAGCGGCTATCGGCGGCAACCTGGTGCCAGTGGACCCGGCGGCAAGGATCGATCCTGAATTGGTCCGCAAGACCACCGAAGCCGACACGCGGCACGAGCAGTACTGCGAAGAGGTCCACGCACGGCATACGGCCGACGACGCCACCGGGTCGGCGCTGTGGTCCAGGGCACCGGAGAAGGCCGCTAAGTTGGCGCTAATCTATGCCTGTGCCGACGCTGAAGACCTGAAGCCGACCATCACGATTGAGGCTATCGACTGGGGCCGCCGGATCGCCAACTACACGACCCGTTTAGTGCTGCGGAGCGTGGTCCGGTCAGTGTCACTTTCCAGGTGGGATGAGGAAAAGAAGCGAGCCTGGCAGTCCGTCGTCAACGGCATGACGTCGAGCGATTTCACGCGCAAGACGCAGTGGATTCGGACCAGGGAGCGGCAGGAAATCCTGTCTGATTGGGAGGCGTCTGGAGCGATCCAGATCGTAACGGAGACGACCAGCGGGAGGCCCAAAACGACCATCAAAAAGTTGAGATCGAGCCCGTGAATACTTCAAATGATCCTTCAAAATCGACCCTTTCTTCAAGTTGAAGATACTGTTACCCCCCCGGCTTTCTTACTTGAAATTTCAACACCCAATTTTGAAGAAACTTTGAACGTAAGTCCTTTGGTGGTACGCCCCTTTATGGTTCTTTCAATATTTCACAGACAGATAGAGAGAGAGAGAGAATCTAACAATCTCTTCTCTATACGCGCGAGGAGCATGAAAGATGGATGAAAACAAGGAAGTAACCCGAGCGAGTAACAAGCTCAAGCATGCCCAAGAGCTTCTTAGAAACGCCAAGCGTTTGATCGAGCGGAGAAAGCGAGAACTGAAGACCCTACTGGAACACAAGGAGAACTAGACGATGGCGAAGACCAGCGACACCGACCCCACCTATACCGGCGAGCACTTGCCCGGCCAGACGACATTCCTGGACCTCCACGAATCCGACGAGACGGCGCCGGTGTTCACTAAGCATCACGACATTTCGGCGTTCACGTCCGACGAATCGGCACGGCACGCGCTCACCTGCGTCTCCTACTCGGCCGACAGGAAGCGACTGGCGGCAACGAACGGTCACACGCTGATTACGGTGCCAGTCGAACAGGACGGCATTCCCGATATGCTGATCGACGGTGAGCTACTCCACAAGGCTATCGCCGATGCTGGTGAGTTCGGCGTTCAGTGCGAGGTCAACGATGGACGGGTGTTGCTTTATGTCCCCGACACCGTGACGCGCTTGGCCGTCAATGCGGAAGGGACGTTCCCCGACGTATACGCGATGCCGGCCCTGCGCAAGCGGTGGAAGCCGGACGCAGTTGTGACGTTCTCGCCGAAGCAACTTGATCTGGTAATCAAGTACGCCAAACGAATCAAAGCTAGTGGGATTTCCCTGGCGTTCAACATCGACGAGGCTTGCTCCAAGCCGCGGCTGGTTGAGGATGGAGTCCGCTTTACCTTCGATGGCGTCGATGGCATCGCGGCAGACGTGGTTGGCGTCATCATGCCTATGACTCCCGGCGAAGAGAGGGAGCCTCGGGGGATCAGCGACACCGCGAAGGAGGCGATTGACAGACTGGTTGACGTGGACCAAAAAGTCGGTGGCATTACGCTGTCGACAGCCACCGAGAGCGTAACCATCCCGCCGGAACCCTGCGGCGAGTCTGCGGTCTCAGACGACCTGGAAGCCGAGATCATCCGCCGGCACAACTGCGGAGAGGGGCAGCAGAAGATTGCCGATGCCCTCAAGATCACACGCAAGGCGGTGCGGAAGGCGTTGGGCGTGGCGTGAGACACGCATTGCGACCTTGCCGCTGTGAACCGGCTGAGGGGCCGGGCAGCCGGGGCGATAACGGAGCAAGACATTGCCGCTTCGGCGGCGGGAGGGAACGATGACTGCTGACGAGGGAATCGAGGAACTTCGGAGATTTCGGAACATCGTCTCGGCTTACGGGCAAGGGGCTATAGATGCAGTGTTGGCCGAGGTGGAGCGGCTGACACGCTGTGTAGAGGAGGACAATCGCCAGTTTGCGGCAATTGCACGCGGCCAGACGAGGGGATACGGCATCACGGCCGGAGAACTGCACAACTGCGTGATTGCGGCGATGGTGCAGCACTGCGAGCACATAGGGTTGCCGACGCCGTGGCTCGATGGTGAGGCTGGGCGGCCGTTGGACCAAACCATTTGCATGGCCATCACGGCTGCTACGGCGGCGGGAGGGTGAGAAAATGAAGACCAACGGGTTCTGTTCGGTGCATGGGTTCTTCTCATACTACACCGAAGCTCCGGACGAATGCCCACGCTGTCCGCCGAGGGGGATGGTCCACAGAGTCTCCTGTCTCGCGTGTGGCGTCCAGATGTTCGCGGCGGAGGCACTTCGCTGCGATCAGTGTGGATGTGGCCCGTTCTGTGGAGAGTGCCTTGAAAAGCACATCTAGTGAGGAGGCGTGAGATGCCAGTCGAAGGCTGCCAACCGCCGCCATATCACCAGCAGGGCCTAGCCCAGTGCCTGGAGCAGATTCGCGTGGCGGCCAGCAAGGGAGCCATCATCGCCAGCGAACTCGGCGAGCACTGGCTGATGGAGTGGTTTTGCAAAATCGACTGGGAGACGCAGGAGAGGATCACGATCATGAAAAAACGCCATGAGCGAAGGAACCCGAGCGATGATTCTATCTGACCTATGGACCGTGGTAATGCGCGACACGGGAGATCCCGTGCTGCCGCTTGATAGCAACGATGAGTTTTCGGACCAGGGGATGCTCGTGTACTGCTCGAAACGTGCGGCCGAACTCTCCGCCGAGCACCAGAGCGATTTGTACGACCTGGACTGCGAGGCCCGGAGGCTGGATAAGGTGCTGCCATGACCACCCATCCCCAACTCGACGACATGCCTCCGCAGCCGTGGCGATGGCTGTGCAACGTGTGCAACGCGGCGGTGGACGACGACCGAATACCGCGCCGCTGTGACAACTGCGGCGGCGTGGAGTGGAGAGTGATTACGAGGCCAACGGTAAGGAGCGAGTGATGATTCCAAAATATCCGGTGTCACCAGAAGCGGCTGCTGAGATCAACCGCCTCGAAGGCGAGCGGGACCACTATCGAAGGCGAGCGGAGCAACTCTCGGAGTCCCTGGATACATCCCTGGAGATCCGAGCCGCCGCGTGCGAGTGGTACGCGGCCTGGAAGGGCAAGAGCATTACCGCCATGAAGGATGCTAACCTGCGGCTGCGGGATGCTGTCGAAAAGTGGCTAGCATTCGTCGCTGAGCCGACGAAGGAGTGAACAATGATCGACCTGACTGAACTGAGGCGGCTATACGCGGCGGCTACCGAGGGGACGTGGGAAGTCGGTGGTCCGTGGCCAGAGGTCACGGTAATAGTGATGGTCGACGGCGGGTGTGGTGGAGAGTGTCCAGAGCCGCCACTGTATGAACCCGTCTGCGTAGTCTACGACTGCGTAGACGACTACAACACCAGTCCGCCAGAGCAGGCGGTGGCGGACGCCACGTTTATCTCTGCCGCTCGCGCTGCCGTGCCGGAACTCTGCGATGAAGTCGAGCGGTTGCGTGCGGTGGTGGCCACACTGCCGCAGACTGCGGACGGCGTACCAATTGAAGTTGGCATGTCGGTATATTCCACATCGTGTGGGCTGGGAACTGTGCGGAGCATCCACGACCGATGGGCTGTCGTGCGACAGCAGAACGGTGACTTTGAACGAGAGTTTCAGTTGCTCTACAGCACCCGCGCCGCGGCTGAGGCAGCAAGGAACGAAAGGAGCGAGTGATGCGCAGACCACCGACCTGTCCGAAGTGCGGGGCGAGGGCGATGAGGGTTCCCGCTCCGCTGAAATCGGCGACGTGGATGGAGTTTCACTGTCACACGATTCGATACGAGAACGGAAGCATCGCCCAGTCCGACCGCTGCCGGATTCGCGAACTCGAAGACACGGTGGAGCGGCTGAGGGCCGCTCTACGTCGCATGGCCGCCCGCGACCCATTCGCTACTGGACGCGGACCTATCACGGATTTTGCGGCATACGCCACGGCTGCCGAGGACGCGCTGGGGATTCCGAGAGCCGCCGAGGCTGAAAGGAGCGGAGTAAATGAAGGAACCGATTAAGGCTCCGTTCCCTTACTTCGGCGGGAAGTCGTCTATCGCGGGCGAAGTCTGGAAGCGGTTTGGCGACGTGCGGAACTATGTCGAATGCTTCTTCGGCTCTGGTGCCATGCTGCTTGGCCGTCCAACGCCCTTCGATGGCACCGAGACAGTGAATGATCTGGACGGCATGGTTGCTAACTTCTGGCGGGCCGTGCAGGCTGAACCCGACGCAGTGGCCTTCCATGCCGATTGGCCCGTGAATGAAAACGACTTGCACGCCCGCCACGCTTGGCTGGTTGGTCAAAAGGAATCCTTGCAGACCCGACTTGAAGGTGAACCGGATTTCTATGACGCCAAAATTGCCGGGTGGTGGTGCTGGGGAACCTGCTGCTGGATCGGCTCCGGGTTCTGCTCAGGCAATGGTCCGTGGCACGTTCAAGAGATCGACGGGGTGCGCCAGCTTGTGCACCTCGGGGACGCGGGGCAGGGCGTGAACCGCCAGCTTGTGCACCTCGGGGACGCGGGGCAGGGCGTGAAACGCAAGCTTGTGCACCTCGGGAACGCGGGGCAGGGCGTGAACCGCCAGCTTGTGCACCTCGGGGACGCGGGGCAGGATCGTGAACCGCAAGCGTGTGGCGTCTCACGTAAGCGACCTTTAGTCACCAACGACGCGGTAGGCGTTGCCAACAGCGACGGCGTCTACGCCTGGATGCAAGCCCTTGCAGCCCGTCTCTCCCGCGTCCGAGTGTGCTGTGGTGACTGGTCGCGGGTCTGCGGACCTACGCCCACGGTCAAGCAAGGGCTGACGGCGGTATTTCTCGATCCGCCTTACGCCGAGGCTGCTGGACGGTACGCAGACCTCTACCGCTGCGATTGTCTGAAGGTGGCCAATGATTCCCGCGAATGGGCCATTGAGCAGAGCGGCGACAAGCGAATCAGGATTGCCTTGTGCGGGTACGAAGGCGAGCACGACATGCCGGCAGACTGGACTTGTTTGGAATGGAAGGCAAGGGGCGGGTATGGGTCACAAGCGGAAGACGGCGAGAATGAGAACGCGAAGAAAGAGCGGATTTGGTTCTCGCCCCATTGTCTCGCCGCGAACCGCCTGCGGCAGGAAACGTTGTTCTAACGGAGCAAGCCATGACCCTACCCCGCGGCCTCATCACCGGCGTGACTGCCCGACTCCCAGGCGTTCCGGGCGACCTGAAGAAGTTCGATCCGGTTGGACTTGGCGTCTGGCCGCATGACTCGATCACCGTGACTCTGGCGCTGCCGAATCGGCACACGCACCCGAACCAGCTCACGCGCGGCAAAACGCGGCTGGCGGCGATCATCCGAGCGAAGGAGATCAAAGCCGACCGCCGAAGCGCTGCCGACTGGACGGCGTACATGCTCCAAGGGTGTACGCCGCCGAGATGGGAGTCTGCCAATGTCCATGCCGTGTTCTACCACCGCACGAAGGCGAGGCGAGACCCCACCAATCTCTCTAGTTCGCTCAAGCACGTTTTGGACGGCATAGCCGACGCCGGGGTGGTGGTCAATGACCGTGTGCTGTCGCCTCCGACCGTCGAGGACCGAATCGACAGGGAGCGGCCGAGGGTGGAGATCACGATAACACAAGCCGCCAGCGTTGACCCGGGCGAAAGGAGCGAATAAACCATGCCAGCATTGAATTTCAAACAGCAGTTTGCCGGGCTCGTCTCTGGCGGCCGAAAGACCCAGACGATTCGAGCCGTTCGCAAAAAGCCGATCAAGGTGGGCGACACGCTGTACCTGTATACCGGGATGAGGCACCCCGGCTGTCGACGGCTGGGCGTCGGGCGATGCACCGGCGTAGAGGACATCCTGATCGGCGGCGGCCCGTACTACGGTGAGATTTTGATGCACGGCCGCTGGCTGACGAGCGAGGAGCGGGGGGCATTGGCTCGCAAGGACGGCTTCGCCTGCGCCACGGAAATGATTGCATGGTTCAAAGCCACGCACGGCCTGCCGTTTCATGGGCACGTTATTCGATGGGTACTGACATGACCACCATCCCCCTACTCCCATAACCACAAAAGGACGCAAGTATGAACTTTCATGAGTTTACGAACGCGGACGGCGAGGTCCTGATCGTTCGACGCATTCCGCAGAACCGCACGACCTACAATGATTTTGTGTGGCCCAGCGGCATCGGGGCGGTCGTGGAAGTGCCCGATTGGAATCCCTCTCCAGTATGCGGCGGTGGGCTACATGGCTGGCCGTGGGGATTTGGTATTGGTGACGGTTGCGACTTCGACATCATCGAAGATATTTGGCTGGTAGTCGGAGCCAAGCCCGAAGACGTGATCGGAGAGATCGACCTCGGTGCGAAGTGTAAGGTTCGGAGATGCACGATTCGGATGGAGGGTGACTTTTTGTCTGCCATGCAATTCGTGCAGGACGGATTTGCCTCCTGCGTTACAGCGATGGCAAAAGAGATGGAACTGGCTGGGTACAACGCCCATGGCAGCGTGGCTGGGTACAACGCCCATGGCAGCGTGGCCGGGAACAACGCCCATGGCAGCGTGGCCGGGAACAACGCCAAGGGCAGCGTGGCTGGGTACAACGCCCATGGCAGCGTGGCCGGGAACAACGCCAGGGGCAGCGTGGCCGGGGACAACGCCCAAGGCAGCGTGGCCGGGAACAACGCCAGGGGCAGCGTGGCCGGGGACAACGCCAGGGGCAGCGTGGCCGGGGACTACGCCCAAGGCAGCGTGGCCGGGGACTACGCCCAGGGCAGCGTGGCCGGGAACAACGCCAAGGGCAGCGTGGCTGGGTACAACGCCAATTGTGAGGCGCGTGGCGAGAATACGGTGGCGGCAATCGCCGGCACTGGCCGCATCCGTGTTGGAAAACGCGGCGCATTTGCCGTTGCCTACTACATTGAGTCAGACGGCTGGAGGTTTCTCACCGGAAAGGTCGGCGAGGATGGAATAGAGGCGGACGTATGGTATGTCGTGCGCGATGGGAAGCTCTGTCGGGAGGCCACCGAATGATGACCACCCTCCCCCTCCTCCCCAGCGAGCAGACTGCCGCCGCGTCCGGCAGCCTGCGGACGGTGACGTAACGGAGCCTAACTAGTGATAGCCATGCGAGCCACCGAGCAGACACAACACCGGGTACTGCTGGACGAGTATAGGGACTACCGGCAGGCAGTTCGCGATGAGCGAGAACAACGGCGGCGTGACCTAGAGGCGATGGAAGCCGAGAACTGGGACTACTTCGGCGACGACGACTGGGATCTGGAGGGCTACGACGGGCCAGAACTGAACGACTACGAGCCCTACGACGACGACTGGGACTGGACTGACGACTACCTGGACCCATCAGACCCGGTAATCGAGAGGCTGTCGACGGCAGCACATTACCGCAGACTATGGCGAGAGTGCGGATACATTCAGGAGCCCAACGATGAGAATCATCCCGTTACTTGACCACGAGGTCCGCAGTCCCGACCTGCGTTCGCTCTGGCGGCCGGTGAAGCCGCAGCCGACGTTGTGGGGCGACCAATACGGTGTGCACTATTCATGGCGCGGACTTGTTGCGACACACGATCTGTTTTTCGAGGAAATGAAGAAGCTCTGCCCCTACGGCCAGCCGGGCGACGTGGTGCGGTTGAAGCATCCGAAGGAAGGCATCACCTATGCGCACCTCGCCTCCGTGGCCGTGCGGCGGGTAGCGGATGCAACGTGGGATGACGCGGTGGCGTGGGGCGTTGGAAATTCTGGTGGTGCCGTATGGCACGCGCTCGACGACATGCTGGCCGTGTGGCGTGAGAACTACGGCGCGGCCGAGTGGGCGTGGTGTGTGGGATTGGAGGACGCGAGATGAGCAGCACTTATAACCTCATGCCGTTCGGCGAGTGTCCGTACTGCGGCCACAAATGGCAAATCGACGACTACTACGAGTATGACGCCGGGAAGACGCTGGAGTGCCCGGCGTGCGAGAAGACGATTGAAGTCGTTGCCAAGGACATTGAGATCACGCTGACGTTTGCGAAATCAGGAGTAGCCCGCCCGCGGCCGAGTGGGCGTGGGTGATTTCACTCAGGAGGACGGGAGATGAGCAGAATTACGAAACGAACGCGGAAGGAGTTTAGCGTACAGGAACCATGCGGCGAGATAATCGCGTGGGTCGATTGTCAAGCCTACGGGGACGGCGTGTCTATTGACTCCCATCTGGGAGCGACGCTGTCGTGGCAACAGGTCGAACGGCTGATCGCGTGGCTGAGACAGGCCAAGGAGAGCGCCGCGAGCCTGCCGAGCATGAATGCGGCCAACTCACCTAAAACACAGACGCTTGCCGCCGCCTCGGGCGCGACGCGGGAGGGAGAGGAGAAATAGGGGATGCGAACAATCGAAGCGAAGCGGCTACTGCGAAAACACGGCTACGTCGACCTGATCGCCAAACAGGACGACAACGGCTTATGGTACGCGACCGTGAGAGAAACTGGCCTAGCGCTGTGGAGGTCAGTCTCAGGCAGCACGAAGCGGAACGCCATTAACTCGCTGGTCCGCTGTCTAACCCAGGAGTCAAGCCCATGAAGATCCTCCTCCTTCCCCACGAGCAACTCGCCGCCCGATCCGGCACGCTGCAGGCGGGGAACAGATGAAAGTTCGCAGCCTCTGCACATCCGCCGGCTTGCTCGACAAGGCCATGCTCGCCGCTGGCTGGGATGTGGTGCCCGGCTGTGAGATCATGCCGCACAAGCGGGCGATGTACGAGGCGTGGTGCGGAGGCAAGCACCTTTGCGAGGATTTGGGAGACTTGATTCCACTGGTGAGCGGAGATCGATTCGACGGCGTAGTTGGCGGCTTGCCGTGTCAGTCGTTCACCAAGCTCAAGGCGATGCGAACACCGAAATTTCCAAACCTGACACCTGCGTTGATTTGTCTATTGGCCAGAACCCGATGGGATTGGTATCTATTCGAGAACGTGGTTCGACTGGAACTCGGTGGAGCAAGCCACGTCCGTATGAATGCGATGAACTTCGGCAGTCCTCACCAGAGCCGGGCCAGGTGGTTCACGTTCTCAACGAACCTCACGCCTCCACCCCCAGTGTACCCTGGCACAGCCGACGATCTGAAAGCCTACAGCGTGGTGGCCGGAAGAATCTACGGGCCGAAGCGCGGGGCGTGGCTCCAGGGGTGGCCGGAGTTTGCGAAACTGCCGTTTCCATGCCCGCAGCTTCAAGAGGCGTTAGCTGATGGCGTTCCGAGGTGTTTGGCTGATGCATGGATTCAGAGCATAGAACGGAGTGCAAAATGACCACCATCCCGCTACTTGACCACGAGGTCCGCTGCCCAGACTTGCGGACGCTGTGGCGGCCGGTGAAGCCGCAGCCGCAGTTTGCGATTCCCGGTAACCGCGTTGAGTGGTTGCACGATTGCTTGTCGCGGTATTGGTGTGCTCGGGATCGGCTGGAATTGAGTATGGGGGTGCTATGGGAAGGCCGCTGCCCGTTCGGCAAGCCGGACGACGTGGTGGTGGGGCTAGAGGAATGGTGGGATACGCGCGTTAAGATGCCGAGCGGACGGCCCATCCTGTTGTTCCGCGCCGATCGCGATGAACCGGGGTCTTATTGGGAATCGGCTGAGACACTTCCAGTGGACTTGGCTCGCCGCCGCTACCGCATCGCCTCGGTGGCCGTGCGGCGTATCGGCGAGATGACCGAGGAGGACGCGGTGGCGTGGGGATTTGCAGCCAACGCGGGGTGTAGTGCCAGGGCGTTGGCATGGTATCTGTGGGACAAGAGACACCACGGCAAACAGTGGGCGTGGGTAGTGGGAGTGGAGGCGATATGAGCGACGAAATCTTGGATTCTGAACAGGCGACCCTCGACGATGCGATCATCGAGGATACCTGCCACTGCACGGTGTGCCAGGCTGCATTTGTGCTCGGCGACAACGAGCCCTACGTGATCCTGGACCCGCCTGGAGATCAGCAGGAAGCATACGAGCGCGGTTGTCAGCAAATCAAACTCTGCCCTGAGTGCGCACTGCGGGTCTGCGAGCAGGTGCGTGCAGAGATGGCCGAGGGCGCATGCTGCGAACACGGCATCGCCGATGGCGAATATTGCCGGGCGTGCAACCGAGAATACAAACGGGCGGCACGCGAGAATGGGTTTGAGTAACCTCGGCCCGGCGGCGGAGTGGGCGTGGGTGATTTCATTACAGGAGAACCGGAGATGAAAGTTGCTAGTACCATCCGCCGCGAAATGGCGGAGCTGAACAAAATCGTCGATGACCGAACCAAATCGCAACAGATCCGAGCCATGGCTTACGAGGTGCGCGAAGCGCTCAGGTGGGTGTTGTTTGGGCGTTGTGATTGGACCCCATCAGGGACGTTGCGCGCGGGGAGGAAGTGATAAAATGAACTTGCGCACTTGCCCCGACTGTCGTGGCACCGGCCGGCACTGGAGGCCACCCGGCGCGCGCACCGAGATCGTGCCGATTGCGTCGACCACGACCGAGGAGCTTGGGACGGATTGCACGGGGTTCGAGACTCGCGAGCTGCCGGAATACGACCAGTGCGAACTGTGCCAGGGGATGGGAAAAGTGCAGTGTTTTACCGCCGAGGTGGCGAAGGGAAGGTGAGCGATGTGGTTTGACATCAGCGTCGGACTCATCGGGCCGTCAGAGCGCCTTGTAGTTGCGCCGCTAATGAGCGGTAACACACCCGTAACGATAGAGGCGACCGACGCGATAGAGGCCGTCGAACTGCTACTCATGCGAGCGGACAATCTGCGCGACGTGTTTCCGCTGAAGAGCACAGTGCGCGTCGTGGAGCTGCACATCACGGCGAAGGGAAGAGAACATGCTTGATCTAGAGGCGATCAAAGCCCGCCCGCCCGCGGCGGAGTGGGCGTGGGTGATTACGATTGCTGCCGAGGCGGCAAGAAAGGAAGGGGAGTGATGGACGAGCGGCAGGAAAACTTTCCGATTGGAACATATCGGTATCTGGACGGGCTGCTATCCGATGTGCGGGTCGCAGTGAGTCGTCGTGCCGCGGAATTAGCCGGCGACGAGAACCCCGATTCGCCGGCGTATACGGTGGGTTACAAGCACGTCACGGCGGCGTGGAAGGAACACCGCCACGCCCAGACACTGCTCGACATCGCCGAACGGGATCGAACGTACAGAAAATTGGACTTTGCCTGCGAGCAGGGAAAGGAATTGGTTGAGCAGAATGATCGGCTCACCGCCGAACTGGCCGAGGCAACGGAGCGGCGGGCAGAGACTGCGGCGATGGTTACTCACCTCACCTCCGAGTTGGTCGAGGCCCGCGACTGCGGCCACGCGGAAGATGCCAACGGGTGTGGCGATTGCAATGCGTGCCTCGAACTCCACTGGAGGCGAGAGCTGGGGCTGCGAAGAAAACGAGACGCCGAACTGTCCGAGGCCCGGCGACTGCTTGAGCCGTGCCGGCCAGACACCGACTCGCAAACACCCGAGGGCGCGGCAGCCTACCCAGCCACCGTCAACGACGTGCTCTCTCTTCTCTCGTCCCACTGGGCCGACGTGATGCAGGCGTGTCCAACTGACGAGTATTTCGGCGCGTGGGAGCGGCTCGCACGGCCGGTGATCGAACGGCTGTTCACCAAGTCGGTCGAGGCTGAGGTCTCGAAACTGCTGGAATGCAGACGACATGGGTGCTGCGATAGACTGCCAGCCGACAACTATGCGGGCGTAGTGAAGCTCAGGGCGGAGTGTGCGGACTGGCAGAAGAGGGCGGAAGAGGCCGAGAGGAGCCTGGCCGAGGCGAAGCGGGAGCGGGATGAACTTCGGTCTTTCATTGCCCAAGCTGTTCCGTTTTTGGAGGAGGCATGGAAGGCGTGTTTCCACGGCGAGGAAAAGGCCCTGCTGTCGTGCGAGGAACGAGGCATGGGCCAATTACTCGCTACGTTTCGTAAGATCGCCGATGGAAAGCCTGCGTTGCCACCTGGCGTCGTGACACAGGAAGAGGCCAGTAAATATGCCGAGAACGCAATCGCGTGGGCGCATCGTCTGCTAGGCAGGCCGAACGAACTGAAGCCGGAACTGCGCGAATGGATTCTACCGGGAGAAACCTGCGCCCACGGAATCGAGCGGGCCAACGCTGAAGTCGTGTCGCTGAGGGCTGAACTTGCCTCCGAGCGGCAGGCGTTCGGGCGGCTGGCGGACAAGTTTCGCGAGCTGGACGCGGACCTGTGGGAGGCGTATGAACCGGCGGGCAGTGAGAACGAAACCCTCAAGGAATTGACAGAGCGGAAGGCAAAGTGGTTACGTGTGCGTGATGAGGTAATCGCCGCCTGCCGGGAGCCGAATCCAGAGCAGGAGTCTAAGCCGCAGCAGCCCGACTGGCAGCCCGACTGGCAGGCCGCGTTCGAGCGGATGGCGGATGCTATCAGAAAGATGAAGATCACGTTACTTACCTCAGTAGGCCCAGGAACATACCCTATGTACTGCGCCACGACGCAGAAAGCCCTAGACGCGCTCATTGCCTCCTGCCGTGCTCCGCAGCCCGAGCAGCCCGCCGCCGAGCCACCGACCAAACCACAGTCGTACTCCGATGCCGCATGTCAGCGGTCGGCCAGATACGCACTCGCGGAAATGGACCTGTCCGACGCGGAGGAACTTCCGCCATGCCCACCCATTCCGCAAGGTCCGGAGCCACCGCCGCAGCCGAACGGGGATCTATGGGAGGGACCAGGGCACGGCTGGGAACTGCCAGAACAGCTTACCGAGGAAGAAACGGCTGCGTTCATCGCCAATTTGCAGCGGCTGCCATGCTGCAAGGGCAGAGAACGGCCCGAGCCCACCTACGCGGCGGTAGTGGTGGCGC
>JAQTVL010000023.1 GCA_028706835.1 Phycisphaerae bacterium
TCGGCGAACAGGCCGGCGGACAGCCGGTCGCGCTTGCTCGTCAGGTCCCGATCCGACAGCCGCCGCACCAGAATCGCCAGCGGCCGGATGAACAGCAGGTAGACCACGGCAAAGGTGACCAGCGCCGAGCCGATCAGCCAGAGCAACTGGACCACGTAGGCCGACCGCACCCGGGCTGCGGACGCGTTGAAATCAATCACGCTGCCGGTGACCTGCAATCGGCCGATCGGCCTGCCCAGGCTGTCCTTCAGTTGGACCTCCGCCGACAGCGTGCCGTTGCTCTCGGACCAACTGGAGATGTCGCTGCGAACGGCAGGGCCACGGGCCGGCCCCGTTGAGTCGAGCACCATCACGTTCACGCCGGTCATGTCGGAGAGGTCCTGGAGCATCGCGTAATCGATCGCTCGGACCAGCACGACGTAACCTTGCGGCTTATCGGCGGCGCCGATCGGCCGGCGGGCGAACAGGCAGGTCCTCCCGCCCAGCGACGCCAGGCCCGTCACGACGGGCGCGGACAGCGCGGGCGGGAAGATCGGCCCGTGGCCGAGGTCATCGCCCACCGCCCATACCGGCTCGGGGCGGCTGGGCGCGGGCAGGCTCATCCACCCGGTCACCGCGGCGACTCGACGGTCGCGCCCGCACAGCACAAGGCTGAAATTCTTTCCGTTCAGTCCGTGGTCCAGTCCGGCGGCCGGGCCGTTGCCGGCTGCGGACCCGATGGCGGCGGCTTCGGGCGCGTTAGCCAACTGCTCGCAGAGGTGATCGACATTGCGGCGCTCGCGGGCGAGGGCGCTGAGGCTCTGCTCGATCCACCGGATCGAGGCGCTGCTCTCCTGCTTGGCGACCTGGGACTGGATGGACGGTTCGAGCCAGAAATGGTGAATGCACGCCAGCCCGGTGACCCAGCCGACGATCACCAGGAGGAGGATTTGCGACGAAAGCCAGCGTCTGTTGAATCTCATCATATCGCCCACGGCGCAGGGCGCAGCGCTCCCTGAGCAAATAGGGTGCTCCAAGTGGAGTATCGACTCGGCGGGGGAGGGGCTTTAGCGGCGAGTGCCCGGCGGCATGTGCCGAATGGAATTGGAATTGAACCGTGGCGTCTGGAGGTCAGATTCAGGCGTCCCGCCGGCGCGAACCATGGCCTTTCGTCCAATCCAGGTGGCAGCGCCAGTGGGCGTCGTCGGTCTCGGGGTAGTCGCGACGGTAGTGGGCGCCGCGGCTCTCGGTGCGGGAAATCGCGGCGTGGGCGATCAAGGCCGACACCGTCAGCATGTTCTGGAATTCCCAGCCTGGCGTCTCGGCGAACGTCTTGTCCATCACGTAGCGGGCCCAGAAGTCGATGATCTCGCACGACTCCGCCAGGCGGTCGCCCTCGCGCTCCACGCCGAGGTTGCGGCCCATCATGCTGCGCAGGCTGCTGCGAATGTCGTCCAGGTCCAGAGTGGTTCTCGAACTGCGTTCGACGGCCACGTCCAGCGGCGGGATCGGCTCTGCGGGGCGATGCACATCCAGGTTCTCCAGTGCCGCCCGGCCGGCGCGGGCGCCGAACACCAGGGCCTCCAGCAGCGAGTTGGAGGCCAGGCGGGTGGCGCCGTGCAGCCCCGTCGCGCTGACTTCGCCGACGGCGAACAGGCCCGGCACGTTGGTCCGGCCGTCAAGGTCCACGCGGGCGCCGCCCATCATATAGTGAGCGGCGGGGCGGACTGGGATCGGCGTCGTTGCAATGTCGATGTCGAAGCTGTTGAGCTGTTCGTAGATGCCTGGGAATCGCCGCGCGAACCGCTCCCGGCCGATGTGCCGGACGTCCAGCAGCACGTACGCGGAATTCGTCTGGGCCATCCGCTCCCAGATCGCCCGGGACACAACGTCGCGCGGGGCGAGTTCCGCCAGCGGGTGCAGGTCGGGCATGAACCGGTGGCCGGCGCGGTCGAGCAGATAGGCCCCTTCGCCGCGGACGGCCTCGCTGATGAGCGACCGGCTGGCGCCCGCGATGTACAGCGTCGTCGGGTGGAACTGGACCATCTCCATGTCCGCCAGAGTCGCGCCGGCCCGCCAGGCGATGGCGTGGCCGTCGGCGGTCGCCACCGGCGGGTTGGTTGATTCGCGATAGACCTGCCCGGCGCCGCCGGTGGCCAGGATCGTGCTGGCCGCCCAGATCAGGAACATGCCGTGGTCCTGCCGCCAGGCGATCGCCCCGCGGCATCGCCCGGACTCGTCGGTGATTACGTCGAGCACGAACGTGTGCGTCAGCCATTCGATCGACGGGTTGGCCTTGGCGGCGCGGAGCAGCGTCTGGCTGATCTCCCGCCCGGTGGCGTCGCCGTGGGCGTGAACGACGCGCGAGAACGAGTGCCCGCCCTCGCGTCCGAAGACGATCCGGCCATCGACCGAGTCGAACTGGGCGCCCCAGCCGATGAGTTCCTCGACCCGCTGCACGCCCTCGGTGACGACCGTGCGAACGACGGCCTCGTCGCACAGCCCGGCCCCGACGGTCAGCGTGTCGGCGATGTGCGACTCGACGGTGTCGGACGGATCGAGCACGACGGCGACGCCGCCCTGGGCCTGGAATGTGTTTGAACTCTCCGCGTCGGACTTGGTCACCAGCAGCACCTGGCAGGAGTCGGCGGCCTGGATGGCGGCCCGGAGTCCGGCGGCCCCGCTGCCGATCACGAGGCAATCGGTGAAGTGGTGCGGCAGCTTGCGGCTGTGGATGCTGACGAGATAACGGCGATCATCGAAAATACGGTTCATGATTCCGACCAGTATAGAGCGAAGCGAGTTGCTGCTCAATGCCGGGAGAGGAATTGTCGCCCCGGCACACTCGCCCCGTACATGCGAAAGCCACGCGGTGGAGGCATCCGCGTGGCTTTACGCACGAGACAACGGAAAGAGTCATTTCGGCCTGTCCAGCGGCAGATACACGGTGAACTTGCACCCACGGCCGACGTCGCTGTCGATGGCGATCCAGCCGCCATGTTGACGAACGATATTGCATACTGTTGCCAGCCCCAGGCCGGCATGTTGCCCGGTCGGCTTGGTGCTGAAGAATGGCTCGAATATCCGCGACTGCGTCTCCCGGCTCATGCCGCAGCCGGTATCGGCGACGGAGAGCGCGGCATAACGTCCGGGCGCTGGAGGCGCCTTCCGCTTCGACAGTTCGGCCTGATCCAGTACGACGCTGCACGTGCGGACCGTCAACCGGCCGCGGCCGGACATTGCATCGCGGGCGTTCACCGCGAGGTTCATCAGCACCTGTTCGATCTGGACCTCGTCCGCCCGCACGGGTGGCAGGCCCGTATCCAGGTCCAACTCCAATCGGATTTCCGAGCCGAGCAGGCGCCCCAGCAGGCGGCAGGTGCGGTTAATTATGCTGTTTAGGTTCAGGGCGACCGGCTCCACTGGCTGTTGCTGGCTGAATGCCAGCAACTGGCGGATCAGCCCGCAGGCCTGCTCTGAGAAACCTTCGATCTCGCGGATCGAATCGGCGGCTGGGTGGCCAGGCGGCAGGTCTTCCCTCGCCAGTTGGGCGAATCCGGCTATACCGGTCATGATGTTGCTGAAGTCGTGAGCGATGCCCCCGGCCAGTTGTCCGATGGCTTCCATCTTCTGCGACTGGCAGAGCTGTTCCTCCCGCGTGCGGTGATCGCTCGCCGCGGGGACGGCGTAGGGTGAATGTTCCGGCTGGCCGATGGGCAGGTATCGGCTGCCAGCAAGGACCGGAGCCGCCGCGGGTGTGCGTTTCTGGATGTTCACAAACATACCCCTTTCCAGTTCCGCGCGTTGGCCGGCCCGAGCAGATGTCCGCTGAACGAACCATGCAGCGGCTGCGTCGCATTTGGCCTGAGGCCAACGGACTGTCATCCCTCGTTTGCGGTTGAAAAGGTAAGTCGGGCAGTCGGACCCCTGAAGCCTCGGACTCTGGCCTCTGTCGGACCCCCGTCCACAGGGCTACTCGGAGCCATCAGGTGTACGGCTGCGAATTGTGCAACCCGGTCCCTTTGTACAGAAAAAAGGCCCGTGTAATACCTATCGTCCAGCCGGCCTTGCGTCTTGAATCAATTTCGGTGCCGCGGCCCGACTTGACCTACGCCGGGATGCGGCCGAAAAGCCGCTTGCCGTCGCCGGGCCGGGTCGATATAAGTAACGGCCTCAGAAAGGCAGGTTGAGCAATGCAGCCCCTACGGTTCCTATCTCGGATATCGCAACTGAACTCGTAAGGGCGCCCATATACTGATCTACCGTGCGGCCCTGCGAGCAACGTCGCAGGGCTTTTTCATAGTCCAGATTGAAAGTCAGGGACCCACATGGCTGGCAAGGCAAAATACGACCACCTGTCCATCGAGCCGAAGTGGCAGAACTACTGGCAGGCGAACAAGACGTTCCGGGCGGTTGGCCCAGGCGATCCGGGCTTTGACGCGAGCAAGAACAAGAAGAAGTTCTACGTGCTCGACATGTTCCCATACCCAAGCGGGGCGGGGCTGCACGTCGGCCATCCCGAGGGTTACACCGCCACCGACATCATCGCCCGCTACCGCCGGATGCGCGGCGAGAACGTGCTGCACCCGATGGGCTGGGATGCGTTCGGCCTGCCGACGATGCAGGCGGCGATGAAGACCGGCATCCATCCGGCGATCATCACGCGGCGGAACATCGACAACATCCGCCGGCAGATCCAGTCGCTGGGGTTCAGCTATGACTGGGACCGCGAGGTGTCGACCGCGGACCCCGCCTACTTTCGCTGGACGCAGTGGATCTTCCTGCAACTGCACGAGCGAGGGTTGGCCTACCTGAGAGAGGTGCCGGTGAACTGGTGCCCGGAACTCGGCACGGTGCTGGCCAACGAGGAAGTCATCGACGGCAAGAGCGAGCGCGGCGGTCACCCGGTGGTCCGCATGCCGCTCAAGCAGTGGATGCTGAAGATCACCGCATACGCCGACCGGCTGCTGGAGGACCTGTCGCTGGTGGACTGGCCCGAGCCGATCAAGGAGATGCAGCGGAACTGGATCGGGCGAAGCGTCGGGGCGATGGTGGATTTTCCGATCGCGAATTCCCCCTCCCCTCGGGGGGAGGGTCTCCTTCTTTCCTTCCCCTTGGGGGGAGGGAGCAAGGGAGAGGGGCAGAGAGCGGACTTCTTCGCCGCTCGCAAGGCTTCCGGCCTGCCCGAGCAGCCCGAGCAGGACGTGATCCGCATCTTCACGACCCGGCCTGACACGTTGTTCGGGGCGACTTACATGGTGCTCGCGCCGGAGCATCCGCTGGTCGATGGAATTACAGCGGCGGCGCAGAAGTCCGCCGTCGATGCCTATCGCACCGACGCTGCCCGCAAGAGCGACCTCCAGCGCACCGCGCTGGAGAAGGACAAGACCGGCGTGTTCACCGGCGGATACGCGATCAACCCGGTCACGGGCCAGCCGATTCCGGTGTGGGTGGCTGACTACGTGCTGATCAGTTACGGCACGGGTGCCATCATGGCTGTGCCCGCGCACGACGAGCGCGACTTTGAGTTTGCGACGAAGTTTGGCCTGCCGATTCCGGTTGTGGTGAAACCCGCGGATCGTGAGCTTCGACCCGACGAGTGCTTCATCGACGACGGCATCGCCGTCAACTCGACCAGCACGCTGACCGGGTTCGACATCACCGGACTGCCGACGCCGCAGGCCAAGGCGAAGATTGCGGCCGATCTCGCCGCCGCCGGCATCGGCCGGGAATCCGTGAACTACCGCCTGCGCGATTGGATCTTCAGCCGGCAGCATTACTGGGGCGAGCCGTTCCCGGTGGTCCACTGCGATACGTGCGGCCCGCAGCCGCTGACCGCGAAGGACCTGCCGCTGACGCTGCCCGAGGTGGACGAATACAAGCCGACCGGCAAGCCCGAGCCGCTGCTCGCCCGCGCGACCGAGTGGGCCGCGACGACCTGCCCGAAGTGCGGCGGGCCGGCGACGCGTGAGCTGAACACCATGCCGCAGTGGGCCGGGTCGTGCTGGTACTACCTGCGCTTCCTCGACCCGGCCAACGGCGAGCGCGGCTGGGCGCCGGCGAAGGAGAAGTACTGGATGTCGCCGAACGGCGTGGACCTGTACATCGGCGGGGCCGAGCACGCCGTGCTGCACTTGCTGTACGCGCGGTTCTGGCACAAGGTGCTGTTCGACGTCGGCCTGGTGAGCACCCGCGAGCCATTCTACAAGCTGGTCAACCAGGGCATGATCCTCGGCGAGGACAACCAGAAGATGTCCAAGAGCCGCGGCAACGTCATCAACCCGGACGACATCATCACCCAGTACGGGGCCGACAGCATGAGGCTGTACGAGATGTTCATGGGGCCGCTGGAGCAGATGAAGCCGTGGTCGATGCGCGGCGTGGAGGGCGTGCGGCGGTTCCTGGACCGGGTCTGGCGGCTGATCATCGACGACCGCACGGGCGAACTGTCGGGCAAGCTCGGCGGCGCGGCGAACCCGGAACTGGAGCGGTCGCTGCACCGCGCGATCAAGAAGGTCGGCGAGGATATCGACGCTTTCAAGTTCAACACCGCGATCTCCGCGATGATGGAGTTCGTCAACGACGCGACCGCGGCCGAGTCGATCACCAAGTCGCAGGCGGAGCGGCTGGTGCTCATCCTCGCCCCGCTGGCGCCGCATATCGCCGAGGAACTGTGGGAGCGGCTGGGCCACGGCAACACGCTGGCCTACGAACCGTTCCCGGCGTTCGACCCGGCGATGCTGGTCGAGTCGACCATCGAGGTGCCGGTGCAGGTGAACGGCAAACTCCGCGGAAAGATCACGGTCGCCGCCGCCGCCGACCAGGCGACGCTGGAGGCCGCCGCCAAGGCCGAGCCGAACGTGCAGGCCCAACTTGCCGGCAAGACGATCCGCAAGGTGATCGTGCTCAAGGGCAAGCTGGTGAACATCGTGGCGAACTAAGAGGTTGATCCGCAGATTTCGCAGATGACGCAGATGAAGAAGAAAGGGAGATCATTTACGAAAGTCGTGCGGCGCGAGAGCGATGGCTGGGTTGCGGTCTGTACGGAAGTGGACGTGGCCAGCCAAGGCGACACGGCTGAAGATGCGAGGGAGAACCTGCGCGAAGCGGTCAGACTATTCCTTGAGGCCGCCAGTAAGAGCGAGATTCGCCGACGAGTCCATTCCTGATCCGCGTACCCGTTCGTCCTTGTCTCTTGGATGGCGCAATCTGCGTCATCTGCGAAATCTGCGGGGAACCTCACTTCCCGTAGACGCGCACGATCTCGAATTCCAGCTTCGTTACGCCCGACAGGTCCGTCACCTCCGCCCTGGCGACCGGCTTGCCGTTTAGCGATGTCCTCGTCTCGACCAGGCGGGCGCCCTTGCCTTCGCGGCGGATGGCGATGGTCACGGGGATTTGGCGATACTGGCCGGGGCCGGTCGCGTAGTGGACCACGCGGCGGAACGTGAAGGCGTCTTTCATTTCCGCGGGCAGCGTCGGGTTCACGGCGACCGCCGGGCGGCGCGGGTCGTGCAGGTTCAACTCCAGGCCGGCGATCTTCTGGTAGATTTCGATGATCCAGTCCACCTGGCCGGACAGGCCGAAATACATGCCCTTGCCGAAGTGCGGGTCGTTCGGGTCGGACGCGTAGGACGTGCAGGGCGTCTCGAACGGCCCGCCGACCGATTTGTCGCGCGTCACGGTCATGATCGGCCTGAACTGCCGCCAGGCCACATCCGCCTGCCCCGGCACGTCCAGCCGGTAGCGGTGCATCATCACCTGCCCGTGGTGATACTCGCCGTTCTCCGCGCAGCCAGCCGGCAGGATGCCCATTCGGCCGACCAGGTCGCGGGTGAGCTTGCTGTTGGCAAAGGGCGTGCTGAACAGCGGCAGGCCGAGCTTTGGGCGATAGAACAACTCGTTCACGGTCTTGAGCAGCGTGGCGACTCGCGTGTCGCGATCCGCCACGGGTGCCAGGTAGTCGCGGTCGGTCATCAGCATCGCCAGCCCGTAGGCTTGCGTGGCCAGGTCGCGACGGTTCACGCCGTCGGCATCGCGGCCCTTCATCGAGCCGAGCGTGTAGCCGATCTGCCCAGCGGCGTAGTTCGGCCGGGAGCCGTCCGCGCTCAGCTCGTGGATCATCCCGATAAAGCCTGCGTTGGCACCATCCTCCCACGCGACGCGGACCATGTTCTGCCGCAACTCACCGGCGAAGGCCTTGAGCGCCTCGACGCGTGCGAGCAGCTTCGCGTCCAGCAGCCTCGCGACCTTCGGCGATGCGAACTGATCGATCGTCTCGACCAGCGTCAGGAACACGTGCCCGGTCAGCCGAAGGTGTACGCCGCGCCCATGGCCGCGGGTGGTCGGGTCGCCGACGGCGCCCGTGCCGTACATGTCCAGGGGGTCGCACCAGTCGCCATAGAGCACCTGCACGACGCCGTAGGGCGAATCCGTTGCGTGCCGCCGCAGACATTCCATCACCTCGATCATGACCTCCGCCACGGTGAACGAGTTCTCACAGCCGACCAGGCCGGACTTTTCCGGCGTGTCCGGGCTGGTCAGGCGCACGCTCCTGACCCGCTCGTTCAGGATGCTCGCGTCGCCGGTCTCGCGGATGTACATGTTCGTCGAGTTGACGAACCACGTCGCGCTGTCGTTGTAAGGGCGGTTGTCGTTGAAGATTTCCTGCCGGCGGTCGTCCCACCGGCTGGGGTATTGCCGCGGGAACATGCCGTGCAGCTTCTCGCGGAAGGTCATGGGCCGGCCGGGCGTGACTGCCGGCGTCTGGTCGCACGTCTGATACATCATGCTCATCGCGTGAACCAGGTCCGCGCGCACCCGGCCCGGGTCTTCCTTCAACTTCGGCCACATGTCCTGCGCCCGGTCGCGCGTGCCGAGTTCGATGCCGTTGGCCAGTTTCGCGCCGTGGGCACGGCAGTTCTCGTAAAGTTCAGTCACGCCGATCCACACGGAATTGGCGTAGGCGGAAATCGTCGGCTGGCCGGGCAGGGCGACCTCAAAGTACGGCGCCCGCTCCTGGGCGGCTGCGGCGACCTTGCCGGCCAGGCATTCGGCCACGCCCGGCGTGCCGGCGATCAGCCCCTTGGCGGCGGTAAGGAACTTCGCGGAGACCTCCTTGTAGCCCGGCGCGGGGCAGGCGGAGTCGGTGCGGAACTGCTCCAGCAGGGCTGCGTCGGTCACGTAAAGCAGGCTTTGCTGGAGGCTGGCCGTCTGGCCGGGGGCGAGCCTCAACGCGAACTGGCTGGCCGCGATGGTCGGCGCGGAGAAGCGGTTCAGCTTTCGCCCCGCGCCGCCGGCGAGCATCTTGCCCGCGAGCACCGCCTGCGGCAGCACGGCTGGGGCCGACGTGTCGCCGACGAACGTGAGGTAGTCGCACGTCGCGTCGACGAATCGCAGGTTGCCCGGCAGGCTGGACACCCGCTTGGCCTGGAGGATCGCGCTATACGGCACCGTGGCGGCGACGACGGTCTCCCGGCCGTCGATCGGCAGGCCCGAGTCGTACCACAGGTCCTTGTTGTAGACGAACCGCTGCGTGCCGTGCAGGTTCAGGTACGTCCACAGTACCCCGGCCAGCAGACTCTTGCCGCTGTTGCGGACGAAGATTTCCCGCAGTACGGCTGGGCCCTGTGGCGTGCAGGCGAACGAGAACTTGATGGCCGCCTCGTATTTTACGCCCTTGGCGGGCGCGAAACGGGCGCAATACCACATCGCCCGGTCCGGGTCGCCGAGCTTGACGATGCGGATCGACGCCGCCGGCGAGTTCACGTTGATGCTCGGGTTCATCAGCGACGCGACGTGGTGCGCCTTGCCGACCGCGACATCCAGCCAGACGTTCTGCGATGGCACGCGGGTCTCGCGCTTGTCGGACATATCCCAACTGCCGTCGAGCACAGCTACGTCCATGCCCTCTGCCAACTTCACGTTGAAACCGACCGAGCCGTTGGACATGAATGTCGCCGATGCGTCAGGCCGGCTGTCGACCAGCACCGACGGGCAGTTGGCGGGATGGGCCTCGTAGATGACTTCGAGGTTCGGCCCGTACCCGCCGAGTTCGTTGACGCGGTGTGCGATCGGCAGATCGAGGATTCGCTGCGCCTGGCGGGCGAACTCATCCTGGCACGGGACGGACTTGGACGCGGATTTTCGGGCAGCCATGGAGATATCTCCTTGTTGAAGGGAGCATCATACTGAGTCGGGGATGGGGATTCAAATGCTGCGGTCAATCGCCTGTGACGGGCGACGTCGCGGTTCGCCGCTGGAAGAACGTCGCCGCGGCACGGATGCCGGTGAACACCAGGTAGGCCGTCATCGTCAGCAGCACGATGTCGGCTACGAGCAGCGTCCAGGGCAGCGTCTTCTGCCTGAGGTAGCCCTGGAGCAGCAGCACCAGGCTGACCACCGTGGTTACCAGCATGAGCACGGCGGGCACGAAGGCGAACCAAATCCGCTTGCCGTGGCGCAGCAGCCAGAGCGACACGATCGCCAGCGCGATCGCGGCCAGCAGTTGGTTGGCGGTCGCAAAGATCGGCCAGAGCGAGTCCACCGTGCCGGTGAACGCGAACAGCAGCATGATGGCGACAGCCAGGCCGGAGTTGACCCAGTAGTGGCTGACGAACTTCAGGACACCCCGGAAGGCGCCGCGAGTGGGAATCGGGGCAGCGGCGTCTTGCCCGTCGGCGCCTGTGTCCGGCTCGGCTGCCAACACGTCAAACCGCCCAAACGCGGTCCGCCATATCTCCTCGAACAGGTAGCGCGTCAGCCGGACGGCTGCGTCCAGCGTGGTGACCAGGAAGCCTTCGAGCAGGACCATGCCGGCCAGCGTTCCGGCGGCGATGGGCAGGGCGGGGAACGCGGTGTGCATCACCCGCCCGACCGCCAGCGCGAAGCCGAGAATCTGGTTGGGCTTCTCGGGCCCGTCGCCCAGGAACATCGGGTAGACGAACCCGAGGTAGTCGCTCTTCGGGATGCCCAGTACCATCACGACGACCACGCAGACTGCCAGGAACGACTCGAGCAGCATGGCGTAATAGCCGACCCGCCGGGCAGCCGGCTCGGTCTTGAGCTGCTTGCACGTGGTCCCGCCGGCGCACAGGCTATGGAACCCGCTGACCGCCCCGCAGGCGATCAGGATGAACAGCATCGGCCAGACGGGTCCCTTCGCGGCGACGCCCTGGGCGATGTTGATCGCGGGGATCGGGTCTGGCCCGGCCCCGCCGAAACTGCGGATGATCGCGATGATCATGGTGATAAACAGTGCGCCCAGGCCGGCGTAGAGGATGTGGGCGTTGATGAAGTCGCGGCTCTGAAGCAGAATCCAGACGGGCACGCCGGCGGCTACCAGCACGTAGCCGGACAGCAGCAGCATCCAGAGCGTCTGGCCCTTCATGCCCAGCGAGGCGATGTTCTCGGGGAACGAGATCGGGTGATACAGTCCGAAGTAGATGCTCAGGGCGCACACGGCGATGGCGACCAGCGAGCACTTCCAGACAGCGATGCCTCGCTTGATGTACATCCAGCCGACCAGCGGGGCCAAGGCGGTGATGACGATCACGCTCATTGACGCGATGCCGCCGATGACCACCTTGTCGCCGACGATCTTGAACAGCGTCTGGTTGGCCGGCATCTGGAGCTTGTCCAGCGGCACCATGCTCATCAGTGCGGTGGCTGACAGGTTCAGGAACGACGCGCAGACCAGGGCCAGCATAACGATCAGGAAGAGCATCAACGCGACGAAGGCGTCCTTGCCGAGGTAGCGGCGGGCGACGACGGCGATCGATTGGCCGCCCTCGCGCATCGCCATGTGCGTGGCCAGGTAGTCGTGGACGCCGCCGATCAGCAGGCCTCCGACCACGATCCAGATCAGCGCCGGCACCCAGCCGTAGATGATGGCCATGACCGGCCCGAGGATGGGCCCGGCCCCGGCGATGGCGGCGAAGTGGTGCGCGAAGACGACGCCGGTGGGCGTGGGCACGTAATCCCGCCCGTCGGCGTTGGCGATGGCCGGCGTGACGCGTGTCGGCTCGGAGCCTATCTGTCGGGAAAGGAACCGCGAATAGAACCGCCCGCCGATGCCAAGGACGAGCACCGAACCGATGAGCACCGCCAGCATGGCCATAACGAATCCTCGCTTCACACGAATGCGTTGAAGTACGCATTATAAGGCACAATGTGCGCCGGCGGAATGGGTGGTGCGGGCGGAGCCAGGGCAATCGCATCTAAATTCCTTCTCCGCGTTTTCGGGGCCAAGAACGCGGGTGGCACCTGGCGGACGCGAGGCTCGGCGACAACCGAACCTCCGTTTTCAGCCCAAAGAACGAGGTTCAGAATTTAGATGCGATTGCCCTGCGGGCGGAGCATGAGCGTTTCACCATACGCCCCGCGTAACAAGGAGGGCGAACCGTATGACGGGTATGCACCTCGGACCTCAGTCAATTACCTGCTGCCGGCCTACCTGCTCGGCCACCTTGATGCTCATGCAGGGCGGCTCGTTGGGAATCTTCCCCGGCGGGCCGGGGAGCTTGGACAGGTCGAAGTCGCGGGCTAACTCGTAATAGGCGATCACGTTGGCGATGGGGCAATCGTAGCCGACCGTGTTGCTGGCTCGGAAGATGTACCCGCCGTCGTAGGCGCAGGTCGTCAGCAGGAACTCCACCTCGCGCTTGACGTCGGCCAGCGTGCCGAAGGGGAGCGTCCGCTGCACGCTGCCGCCGCCGTCGAGCGTCACCCGCGAACCCCACTGGCGTTTGACCGCAGCCGGGTTCATGCACTCCGGCTGGATCGGGTTGATGATGTCGAAGCCGATGTCGATCAGGTCGTCCATGATCGGCCGAATGTCGCCGTCAGAGTGGAAGAAGAACGTGACGTGCGGGTTGACCTTGCGGGCGGCCCGGATGATCTGCCGCCAGGCTTGCCCGTCCAGCGCCCGCCAGCGGTCCGGTGGGACGATCATGCGGTCCTGCATGGCCACATCACCCCAGTAGCAGAACTGGTCGGCGCCGGCGGCGGCTGCCCGGGTGACGACTGGAATGTTGTAGCGCAGGATTCGCTCGTAAATCGCTTCGACGAAGCTCGGGTTGGCGATGTAGTCGCACAGGAAGTTCTCGAAGCCCCGCATCCGCCAGGCCTGCTTGAACGGGTGTGCGCCGCTGGAGCCCTCGACCCAGTAGCCGGCGGCCTTGTGGGCGGCTACCTTGGTGGGCAGGGCGGGGTCGTCGACGATGTTCCGCTCGTCAGGCCAGTTGAAGCTGTCCAGGTCGTCGGTCTTCTCGAACGGCCCGGTGATCCACTGGAGATACTTGCCGGTGCTGCCGACCCGCTCGACGACGCCCCAGCGGTCCTCGAAGGTCCGCTCGTCGTGAAGGACCGTCTTGCCGATAGTGCCGAACGGGCCGTTCAGTTCGCCGTTGATCCGCTTCTCGTAGTCCGGCCAGCGGGTCTTGATGTTGGCCCCGCGGGTGTTGTCGGCCCCGAGAATCTGGGCGACCTGCTGCTCGGTATCGACGCGATAGTGCTTCTTGGCGGCGTCCATAACTTCATCGCGCCAGCCGAGCTCGATGGGGACGCGGTCAGGGCACTGGTGCTTAAGCGTAGCGAGGATGCGTTCGCGCGGGGTCATGATGCATTCCTCCGGGTGAATCCGCGAAGAGGCAAGCGGAAGCCGTCATTTGGTCTTCAGGTAAGCGTCGATCGCCGCCGCGGCCCGTTTGCCGTCGCCCATCGCCAGGATCACCGTCGCGCCGCCGCGGACGATGTCGCCGCCGGCAAACACGCCCGGGATGCTGGTCATCTGATTGGCGTCGACCTCGATGTTGCCCCACTTGTTCAGCTTGAGCTGCGGGCACGTCGCGGTCAGCAGCGGATTGGCCTTGGTGCCCACGGCCACGATCGCCACCTGGCACTCCAGTTCGAACTCGCTGCCGGGGATCGGCACCGGCCGGCGGCGCCCGGAGGCGTCGGGCGGGCCCAGTTCCATCTTTTGCAGACGGACGCCGCGGACCCAGCCCTTGTCGTCGCCGAGGATCGCCAGCGGCGCGACGAGGAACATGAACTCGATGCCCTCTTCCTCGGCGTGCTTGACCTCCTCGGCGCGGGCGGGCATTTCGGCCCGGCTGCGGCGGTACGCCAGGATTGCCCGCGACGAGCCCATACGCTTCGACGTACGCACGCCGTCCATCGCGGTGTTGCCGCCGCCGAACACGACGGTGGTCTGGGCGCGGAGGATGGGCGTCCGGCCTGGCTGCGGGTCGTAGGCGCACATCAGGTTGATGCGAGTGAGGTATTCGTTGGCGGAGTAGACGCCCTTGAGGTTCTCGCCGGGCACCCTGAGGAACTCCGGCACCCCGGCCCCGTTGGCGATGAAGCAGGCGTCGAACTCGGAGGTGATCTGGTCAATGGTGATCGTCTTGCCCACGACCACGTTGCACTCGATCTTGACGCCGAGGGCCTCCAGGTTGGCCACCTCGCGGTCGACGATCCGCTTGGGCAGGCGGAACTCCGGGATGCCGTAACGCAGCACGCCGCCCGCGGCGTGCAGGGCCTCGAACACGGTGACGTTGTGGCCGATGCGGGCCAGTTCGCCGGCGGCGGTCAGTCCGCCCGGGCCGGAGCCGACGATCGCCACCTTGTACTTCGTCCGCGTCGCCGGCGGCACGGGCGCTGACGCGTGGGCCATGCCCCAGTCGGCGACATAGCGTTCCAGCCAGCCGATGGCGACCGGCTGGCCCTTGCCGCCCTTGCCGCGAATGCAGACTTCCTCGCACTGCTTTTCCTGCGGGCAGACCCGGCCGGTCGTCGCGGGCAGGGCGTTGTCCGCCTGGAGGATGGCGGCGGCGCCGGCGAAATCGCCCTCTGCCACCTTGGCCAGGAAGTCCGGGATGCGGACGGCGACCGGGCACCCGGCGATGCAGGGCTTGTTCTTGCACTGGATGCAGCGGTTGGCCTCTTCGATCGCCACCGCCTCCGCCAGCCCCTGGTTGACTTCCTTGAAGTTGCCGGCCCGCGCGGCGGCGTCCTGCTCGACCATCTTGCACCGCTGGATGGCCATTCGTTCCTTCGGCGTGTATTGACGCTTATTCATTGAGTTGCTTTCCGTCTGAAACCTGTCTCACTTCCCCGTCAGCTTGCACTCATGATCTTTATACGTCGCCTGCCGGTCGGATAGCTCCTTGAAATCCACCGCCAGGCCGTCGAATTCCGGGCCGTCCACGCAGGCGAACTGAATCTTGCCGCCGACCGTCACCCGGCACCCGCCGCACATCCCCGTCCCGTCCACCATGATCGGGTTCAGGCTGACCACCGTCTTGACGTTGGCCGCCCGGGTCAGCTTCACGATCGCCGCCATCATGCCCACCGGGCCGACGGCGAACACCTCGGCCGGCTTGCGGGCCGGGTCGTTGAGAATCTGCTCCAGCACCGCGGTGACGAAGCCCTTCACGCCCAGCGAGCCGTCCTCGGTGGTGACGAGCACCTCCTTAGAGAACTGCGCCAACTCGTCCCGCAGGATCACGTAGGGCGCACTTCGGCCGCCGATGATCGTCGTCACCTCATTGCCGGCTCGGGCGGCGGCGGCTGCCAGCGGAAACAGCACGGCCGTGCCCACGCCGCCGCCGACGCAGACCACCTTGCCCACGTTGTGGATTTCGGTCGCCTTGCCCAGCGGCCCGGCCACGTCGCGAATGAATCCGCCCGCCTGGACCGCCACGATCCGTTGCGTGCTCAGGCCGACGGCCTGGATGATCAGCGTGATCGTGCCGGCGACCGGGTCGGCATCGGCGATGGTCAGCGGGATTCGCTCCGCGCCCTCCTCCAGCCGGACGATGACGAACTGCCCCGGCTGGCGGGCCTTGGCCACTCGCGGCGCCCGCACGACCATGCGATGGACCTGCGGGGCCAACGTTTCGTTCCTGAGAACCTCGAACATTCCGTCTTCTCCTCCTGCTCGTGCGCCCCGACAGTGACCCGCCGCGGACGCGGAAACTACGAAACATGCATTTTAGCAGCAGGGCCGCCGGCGATAAAGGGCGAATGAAACGCGAATGAAGCGCCCTCCTGTCTGGCGGACGCGGGGCGGTTGCCTTAGAATCTGCCCGCAAGGAGGACCCGATGACCGCCCCGATCATCCACAAGCACGACGGCAACCCCATCCTCAAGGCCGCGGACCTGCCGTTTCCCGGCACGCTGGCCTACAACTGCGGCGTCTGTCGGTTCACCGGCAGATACCTGATGTTCTTCCGCGTCGATCACTACATCGACAACGGCCTGCCCGACCGCATGAAGTGGGATCGCAAGCTGCTCATCGGCCGGGCCTGGAGCGACGACGGCATCCGGTTCCAGGTCGATCCTCAGCCGGCGTTCGTCGCGGAGAGCCCGGAAGAGGAGGGCAACGTTTACGATCCGCGCGTACAGGTGGTCGACGGCCGGCTCTACCTGTGCTACGCAACCGACACGTCGGTCGGCATCCGCTCGGGGCTGGCTGTCAGCGACGACGGCTATCAGTTCGAGCGGCTGTATCTGTCCGCGCCGGACAATCGCAACGCGGTACTGTTCCCGGAGCGCATCAACGGCTTGCTGACCCGGCTGGACCGACCGTTCGCGCGGATCTACCGCAGCACCCGGCCGTACGACATCTGGCTGAGCCAATCGCCGGATGGCCGGTTCTGGGGCGGCCACAAGGTCGTGCTCGCCGCGTCGAAGAACCCGTGGTCGAACGACAAGATCGGCCCAGCCACGCCGCCGATCCGCACGAAGTATGGTTGGCTGGCGCTGTATCACGGCGTCTACCTCGACCCCAACCGCCCGCCCTGCGGCTGGGAGGGCACCTGGCGAAAGGTGTATATGGCCGGTGCGATGCTGCTCGACCTCGACCAGCCGCACCGCATCCTCCGGCTGTCGCCCGCGCCCGTGCTGCTGCCCGACGCCCCATACGAAGATGAGCGAAGCGGCGGGCTCAGGCCGAACGTCGTTTTCCCCGGCGGCCTGGTCGAGGAGCCCGACGGCCAGTGCCGCATCTACTGGGGTGCGGCCGACACGACGGTGGCTGTCGGCACAGCCCGGATCGACGACCTGGTGGCCGCCTGCACACAGGAGTACCCATGCGGGTGAACCGCGAAGGATTCACTTGCCGCCCAGCCGGGGACGAGAGTCAGATTTCAGCGGTCAGATTTCACACACACACACACCCGTCTTGAAATCTGACTCGGACCGAAGATTTAGAAGATTTCAGCACATACCCCCCCTTTTGAAATCTTCTAGACGTGCTGGCAAACGCTACGGTTGACGCCTCCCTCAGAACTCCATCCAGGGATCACATCGTCTATAAATCTTGTTTTAGTAATGCTTTATAGCGTTTTGTTCTTGACTCTCTCCCCTCGTTGCCATAGACTCATGCAGACGATAAGCT
>JAQTVL010000024.1 GCA_028706835.1 Phycisphaerae bacterium
GAACCGCGACTGTTTCCTCAACCGTGGCCAGCAGGTCCACTCGCACGATTCGACGGTTGATGAAGTCCGACACGTACACGCCGCTCTTGCCGACGCTGACCGTCTGCGGCCAGGCGAATGGGATCGCCGGCGTTTCGAGCGTGCTGCCCGGCCCGGCGGAGTCTTCGTTGCCGTAGTCGCCGAACCGCAACAGCGGGTTGCCCGCGGTGTCCAGCACGCGCACGCCGAACAGGCCGTTGTCCGGCAGAAAGACCCGGTCGAAGTAGTCCAGGCCGAATCGGCTGGTGTAGCAGCCGCACGAGCCCATGCGCCCAGGCACGATACTGACCCCGCCTCGGCACCACAGCGCCCCCTCGATCATCGCGTCCGGGCTGATCGCGGCGGCGATTGCGGGAATCATCTTTTCCGAACCTGCCGGCGGCCAGGCAGCCTTCGGGTCGCCTGTCCGATAGTGGACCTTGCCGCCGGCTGGCGGAAACTTCAGCACGCCGCCGTAAACATAGGGGTACATTCCGCCGGGCGGGTTCTTGGCGTCCCGGCCGAACTCGGGCGGGAAGGGCTCGCCCTTCGGCTTGGTCAGCGCCGCCACGTACAGGTTGCCCGCCAGACGGTCGTTCGGCAGGTTGGCGGGGTAGGGCATGATCGTCTTGCCGTAGACGCCGTCCTGCGTGTACGCCTGGAGCAGGAAAGTGGATTTCGCGCAGGTGTGTTCGGTGAGGACGTAGACAAGTCCGTCCGGACCGACGGCCGCTGCCCGCGGATCGTGGGCCAGCCCGGGCGAACTGAACAGGACCTTGCCGAGCCTGGCCTGCGCGCCGAGGGAGACGCGCACCTTGCAGTTATCCGGCGCCGGCTTTCCGAAGTCGTCCTTGCCGTCCCATGCGAGCCTCTGCGACAAGCCCGGCTGGAACGGGGCAGGGGCCTTGTCTCCGAGCAGCCCGGCGGCCAGGTGGCGGACGACGTTGCCGCCGCCGTCGATGATCTCGACGGTCGCATCGGTCGGCGCGGCGACGGCGAACGCGATCTCGATGGTGTTGCCGCCCTTCCTTGCCGTGGGCGCCGCCGAGAACTTCACGTCGGCAGCCAACGCGATTGTGGCAGTCATCAGTACTGCGAGCGCGATCATTTCACACCGTCGGTTCATATCGACCGCGCTTGGGTTGATGGAGTCTCTGATTTGCGAAAACGCAAGCGGGAACATCCTCGCTCACGATCACGCGACGGTTTCGGACTTCGTTCCCGTCGACGGGGCGATCGTCTCTGGCGCCTCGGCAGGATCGGGGGCGGCGATCTGATTCCGCGACGGAATCCGCCAGGCGATCCACAACATCCAACCGACCACCACCAGCGCGACCACGAAGCTGACCAGGAACGTGAGGAACGCGGAATTCTGGCCGGGCTTCACCGCCCAGTCCGCCAGCTTGAATCCATGGCCGGCCAGGTATTTCGCCCGAACCGCCTCGCGGGCCATCGACATCCCGCCGAGCGTGAGCACGACGCTGGCCAGCGCCAGCCAGGGCCAGCGGGCCTGGCCCGGGGCGCGGACGCCGCGGAGCATGAAGATCACCGCGGCGATCGCTGCGGTGAGTCCGACGCGCCAGCCCCAGACGTGAATGTTCGGCAGCGAGAGCAGCATCTCTTCGCGGACGGCTGATCTGAGCGTGCCGACCAGCACCGCGCCGTCGATCGCTTGGAGCAGCGTGAGGGCGACCGCGACGAGCAGGAACCCGCGCACGGTCCGCGCGACCCAATAGTCGTCCGCGACGCCGCGGAACCGCAGCGCCCGCGCGATGCCGGCCGTCAGCAGGCACGCCATCGCCGTGCCACCGATCAGGTTGTGAACATAACGAGGCCAGAAGTGGGCCTCAGCCGGCCAGAATGGTTTCTGCCCGTGGTACTTCGCGACCCAGTGCTCCGGCACGATCGACCACACCGCGTTGCTGGTGAGCAGAAAGGCGACAGTCGCGAACCCGGCCACCAGCACGCCGGCGAGCACGATCCGCAGCAGCCTCCGCCCCGGCCCAAGCGGCGCCGGCTGGAACTTCACGATATAGGCCAGATAGAACACCACGATCAGCACGCCGATGATGCCCATCCACGGCAGGCCTATCAGTATCGCCGAGGTGTAGAAGTACTGCCCGTAGAGCACCTGGACGAACAGCAGCGGGGCAACGCCGAAGGTGATCGCGAAGCTGATGGTGATCGGCAGGACGAGGAACATCCGGCGGTTCAGGTCGGTCAGGTAGTCCGCGTTCGGCGACCAGAGCGAGCGGACGTCGTTGACCAGGCAGACGATCGACCCGCCCAGCGAGAAGTTCATGAACAGCAGGTGCAGCACGAACGTCACGTGATACAGCGCCAGGAAGATGGCCCAGTGGCTGGGCAGGCCTGCGGGGTCCATCGGCGGGATCGGGATCGGATCGGTCTGGGCGAGTAGGAACATCATTCGGTGCTCCAGGTGCGGTGAAACCGGGTGTCAATGCCGTGTGCGATTCCCGCGGCGCGGCGTTGGGCTGGGCGCTCGCGGAGTCGGCGTCGGCTGGCCCGCGTCCTCGACCGCCGCCGGCGCGGGCGTCGTTGCCGGCGGCGGGTTCAGCGTCCGCAGATACGCTTCGAGGTCCTTGCGGTCGCGCTCGGTCGGGCTGTAGTGCGGCATGGCGTCCTTGGTCGCGTGCAGGTTGGTCAGGTTCGCCGCGTATTGCTGCTCGTCCCAGCCCCCCACCAGCGGCTTGATCGGGTTGTAGGCCCCGTTGGCCGTGTGGCACGCGGAGCACTGGATGAGGTAGACCACCCGCCCGCGCGTGGCTGGGTCCGTGCTGCTCGTCGCGTCCGGCCACCAGTGCGCCCGCGCCAGCGTGCCCTCCGCCTCCGTCTGCCGCAGTTCGCCGGGCGTCAGTTGCGTGGAGTAAATCCCCTCCGGCCCCCCGGCCACAAGCGACGGCCGAACCAGATACGGCTTGCGGATGCCCTCGCGGACGAACTCCATGCTCCCGGTGGCGATGAACGCGATGGCCAGCATCAGCAGGCCCGTCTCCCCGGTCACATAGCGCCCGCCGCGGAGGATGCCGAAGAACGCATAGCCGCCCAGCAGGATCGACGCGACCACGCCGAAGCTGAACAGCAGCACCATGACCATGGCGGACTGGTTAAAGATGAACCCGCGGGCGTCCGGCGGGATGACGCGGAAGAACCAGACTGCCAGCGGCGGCATGAGTACCAGCGGGATCAGCCACTTGCCGGCGGCCCGCACGACGTGCGCGCGTTCTTCCTGCGTGAAGCCGCGGGAGTAGTTGACCACGATGATGACGAAGATGCCGGCCAGCGCGAAGGCCGAGACCGCCCGGATCGGCGTGCTCGGCCAGAACGACGGGTTGAACAGGTTCTGCCAGAAACTGTCGATGCCGGTGAATTTCCCGGTCGTGAGCATGAACGAGATGATGCCGTTGATGAGCACCAGCGAGCCAAAGGCGGCGATCGCGTAGATCCACCCCAGGGCGTTGTGGACGCGCGGCGAGACGCGGTCCCACGTGAAGTAGTAGACGTAGCCGGCGGCGATCTCGATGATGAACAGCGACCACTCCGTCGCCCAGCCCCAGACGAACAGGTGGATCAGTTCGCTGGTCACTCGTGGCGCGACCAAGGCTATGGAGAACCATATGCCAACCCCGGTCACTGTCCCGGCGATGAACGGAAACAGGATGATGAACCGGGAATTCCGCCGGAGGAACTCCAGCATCACCGCGTCGCCTTTGCGGTTGGCCCGCCATTCGTGTACCGCGTTGAACGCCCCGATGCCGACGGCGAAGTGGGCGATGACGACGTGGACGATGGCGACCCCGGCGATCAGCAGCGACCCGTTGATCAGCGGGACGTTGAGGATCGGGTACTGCGGCAGCAACTCGACCATAGGTGCAACCCCGAAGGAAAAGGTATCCGCGCGGATTATAGGATGGCTCAGTGTCGGGGGCAACTGTCGCCCGGCGGCTGGCTGGGGCGGCGCTCCTCGAACTCGCCCTTGACGCGATTCTTCCGCACGTTGTCCCAGGTGAAGCATCGGCCGTTCATCGCGACGTACACCCCGTGCGGCAGCGTCTGGGCGAAGGCCACCGCGCTGCCGAGGTTGAACAGGCCGTCGGACGAGCCGAACTTGAACGGCACCATCGCCCCGGTGAGCACGATGGTCTTGCCCGTGACGCTCTCGCCGAGCGCCTTGGCCGTGACGTCCATCGTGTCGGTCCCGTGGGTGACGACGATGCGATCGAGCGGGCACTTGAGGCACTGGTCGACGATCAGGGCGCGATCGGCGTCGGTCATATCCAGGCTGTCGACCATCATCAGGGTGCGCACTTCCGCGTGGACACGGCATCGGCCCAGGCCGAGTATCTCGGCGATGTGCGTGTCCTTGAAGAACAGTTCCCCGGTGAGTTCGTTGTATTCCTTGTCGAACGTGCCGCCGGTGACGAAGATTCGCAGTTTCATATCGCTCCTCCATCGGCGGGGAATCATACCACACAACCCCCGCCGGGTTCGACCTCCGCACGATGATCGAATGTCGGATTGGCAACGGCCGCAACTCCTGTAGAATCAATGCGGGCGGACTCTTTCGTACAGACGCAGGACAACGAATCGCGGCAGTCCCGCCCCGGCGCGGCTGTCGCTTGCCTCTTCGCAAGGAGCGGACCGATGATTCTCAATCGTTCGGCAACGTTGTTCTTAAGCCTGTCGCTGTCGGCTCTCATCCTTGATGTCGCGTCCGCGCAGACCTCTCCCGGCATTGTCGGCGTCTGGCGGCTCAAGACGGACCAGATGGACGTGGAGTCGATCTACGCGCCCGACGGCGCCTACACCTGCCACATCACCCCTGCCGCCGGGCCGGGGCGGACAGTCACCGGAAAGTACACGCTCGACGGCGCGAAGCTTCGCGTCCACATCGACGGGCGGGACCAGGCGACAACATACACATGGGATGTCCGCGGCGACACGCTGGAACTCACGGACGACAAGGGCAATTCGACCCGGATGGATCGCAAGCCCGGCGAGAAGCCGGCGGCCCCCTTGCCGATCGTCGGCGAGTGGCTGCTGCGAAACGAGCAACTCGAATTCCGCCTGACGCTGAACGGTGACGGCACGTTCAGCCGGGTGACCCGGGCCGGCGGCAAGGAGGACAGACTTCGCGGCCGGTGGCAGGTCGATGGCGAGCGGTGCGAGTTGGCTGGCGAGGACGGCAAGAAACTCCCGTTCAAATGGCGGCTGATCGAGCCCGGCCAACTGGAGCTGAAGGGCGACGACGGATCGGCGCTGCAACTGGTCCGCGTGGGCGCCCCGCCTGTGTCGCCGGGGCCGGCGGTCCGAAGGGACCCGCTGTTCGGGCCGGGCTACGGCCCGGCGTTTCGGGCCCGGCCGGCGGATGCGCCCATGGCGGACTACCTGAAGGAGGTCGTTCCGGACGCCGCCAGGCTCGACAAGTTGGCAAGCGGCCACATCCTCTACACGCACGTGGAATCGATCCGGCTGCCCGAAGCCAACGCGGCGCTGCCGGCGGCCAAGACGTACATCATGACCGGCGAAGGCGCCGGCCAGACGCCGTTCATCCGCCCGAAGGGCATCGAATTCGTGTGGGCTCCGGCGTGGTCGAAGGACGGCAAGAAGATCGTCTTCGCCAGCAACTTCCAGTCCACGCGAAGCTCGCAGTACATCGACCTGTTCCTGGCGGACCTGCCGGCGGGCACGGTCCGCAGGCTCACCGGCGTGGAGGCCTGGGCGCCGGTCAAAGGCCGGGGCAGGCTGACGGTGACTGTGGTCGTGGATGTCAAGGGGCAGGGCGCGCCGGCCACGACCGATCAGATCAACATCGCGGTGCAGACGTGCGACGGCCGGCTGTTCAAGTTGCAGGAGAAGCGCAAGGTGCCGGACGGCTCGCCGCCGGCGTTCTTCGCCGTCATTCCGGATTGCCCCTCGGGCAACATCTGGGTGAAGACGTGGATGAACCGATTCATCGGCGACGTGACCAACATCGTCCTGCCGACCGGCGGAAGCGAGGAGTGCGTGCTGAGCCTGTCGGGCGGCAACTACATGTCCACCTGTCCCCAGATATCGCCGGACGGGCGCTACGTGGTCTACGTAGCGGAGAAGACCCAGTTCGTCCGCGTGCGGGAGCCGGACTGGTCGAACCCGAAGGCGCCGCCGCCCGCGGTGGCCCACCAGGGCTACAGCACCATGGCGGTCTTCGACGTGCGGCAGGATTGCCCCGTGGCCAGTTGGCCCGGCGACAAACTGGGGATAGCGATCGATCCGAAGCTCTCGCCGGACGGGCAGACGATCGCGTTCGCCAACGGCAACTTCCGCGACGAGAACATCGCCATCTGCTCATTGAAGAGCCTGCTCGCGGGCCGGCCGGAGGCGACGGTGCTCGTCAAGAACGAGTGGCGCCTCCAGGAGATGCCGCCATATTCCATCGGGAACTGCCAGCCGGCCTGGTCGCCCGACGGCAAACGGATCGCGTTCGTCCGCTACGCGATGGGCACGCCGGACTTCACGGGCAACATCTTTCTGGTCAATGCCGACGGCACGGGGCTGGCCAGGCTGACGGACCTGCCGGCGAACGTGTTCCCCGGCTGGCCGACCTGGTCGCCCGACGGCAAGCGGATCGCGTTTCAGGTGATGACGGGCAAGGGCAAGGTGTTCACCGTGACGGAGCGCGGGGCGGCTGGCACGCCCGTAGACATCTGGTCGATCAGCGTCGACGGGGCGGACCTGAAACAGTTGACCAAGGACGGTGCCAGCGGCGAGCCGAACTGGGGGCCGTGAGGTGGAAGGACCCGCTCCGCCTGCCCTGAGTTTGTCCGCCCTGAGCTTTCCGAAGGGGTCGAATTCGTCGGGTTGGAGTTGCTGATCGGCCGAGCGTTGGCCCCGCAGAAACGGGGATCGAAGGCGATGGCCAAACTGGCGAATGAAGGACAAGCGATATGGTACGTACAAGATATCGCACGGGAATGTGCAAAGCGGATTAATCTGGTGTTCCCGGAATCGGAATCCCCCGGAATCCCAGAGGTCGCCGGACTGCTACGGCAGCACCTCGGTGAGCAGTCGTCCCGTACGCGGTGGGTTGGCGAGGCGTACGAGGATACGGTAGAGCCTGTCGCCCCACGCCGATGTGGGCAGGGCGCTGGTGAGGGGGACGGTCTCGATATCCAGCGTGAATGGCACCCCGCTCAGTTGCACGCGGCCGGCGGCAGAGTGCAGATTGCCGGGAAGCTCGCGCGGTGCAAGGGCGATGGTGTCGGGAGCAACCAGCGACGGTTCTGACGGCGTGATCAGCGACAGCAGGACTTCCTTCACGTCGCGGGTGAGCGTGAACGTGTCCTCGATCACGACGCGCCGGGCCCGTTCCAGCCGTACCGTACGCTGCCAGCGGGCCAGGCCGGCCTCCGGCGGGTAGGCCTCCTGGATCTCCAGGCTCAGTTCGGCTGCGCCGTCGTCTGCGTGCCAGTGAGCCTCGCGGCTGGCACGCTCCCGCCCGGGCATTTGCATGACGCCGTCGCAGGTCGGCAACAGGTTGTGCCAGGCCGACTGCATGGTCCAGATCGTATAGCGTTCCGGCCCGAAGGTCTGGCGCGTGTAGCTGCCCACGCCCACGTCCACCAGCAGCGGCGCGCCGTCGCGATAGACGAGGAAGTTGCCGATGTCGTTGTGGTTGTGGCTCTCGCCATTGTGGCCGCCCTTGGCCGCGACGAACCAGCCATCGGGTGAGCCGGCCGCGTCGCGGGCCGTCATCACGCCGACCACTCCGAGCCAGGCATCGCGGGGCAGCGGCGACCGTGCCGGCATGGAGGTTTCCGCGTCGCGGAAGGTGAAGAGTCCGAGCAGGACACGGCCAAGACTGTCCTTCTGCCTTGTGGACGGGCTCGACTGCTGCCGCTGGAGCCAGGCGCCGAGCGTCTGCAAGCCGGCATCGCCGGTGCGCACGCCGTAGCCGTACACGACGGCCGCCGGCGGCGAAACGCGCGGGCCGGCGTCGGCGAAGTTGACGAACCAGAGGTCGGCGATCTGTACGCGGGTGATGAACCGCCCCATCTCCTGGACGAGCGGTTCGTCGAACAGGTTCACGCGACCGGCCGATGCGCTGTGCAGCCATTCGAGGGCATCGAAGAGCGCGGCGGCGGCGTGAGTCCAATACATGGGCCCTTCGTCGCAGCCGCCATCGGCGGGATGGGACGCCAGAAAACGGTCGAGGCAGCCGATGGCCTTGGCCAGGGCGGCCTGACGGCGCGCGGGGTCGCGCTCCTGGAGGAGGGCGCAGGCGATCCAATTCGACACGATCCAGGGGGTCCAATTGTTCAGATGACGGCGCGGATCGAATCCCATCCACCAGAAATCGTCGCGCGTCAGGGCGGGCGTCAGGACCCGGTGCGAGATTTCGTCGCGGATACGCGTCTCCAGCAGGGCCGATACGGTGGTCAATCGCGGACCGAGCAGGTAGGCGGTCCAGGCGAGGAGCGCGCCGGTCTCGGCGGCAAACAGGTCGACCATTGGCGTACGCACGTCCGGCAGGCCGCCGTTTGAGGCCGTGCGTTCGAGGTGCGCAGGGAGGCTCCAGGAGGACTCTTCGCAGACCGCCCAGATGCCGTTGATCGCATCGTCAAGGAACCGGCCGTCGGCGGCCGCGCACTCGGCCAGCACGAGGTCGACCAGCGCGGCGCGACGCGCGAAATAGGGCGATTCGTAACGCGTGCGGTTGCCATCGCGCAGGAACGACATGCTCTCGGAGGCCGGCAGAAATGGCCAGGAAAAGCCGCGGCGCGCCTCGCCGGCTGCGAGCAGCGTCGCGCGGATCCACGGGGGCAGCGCCTCCCATGCGGGCCGGTCGGCGGCGGCCGGGAACGGGGTCCAGCGATCGGCCGGCACGATCAGCCGGGTAAGCGACTCAGACGGGAAGCGGGAGAGGATCACGTGACGACCTCCTTGTGGCCGTTCGATCCGGCATCGCAGGGATGGTCATGGCCGAGAAGCGTGCGTTGACTGCTCTGAAAAGGGAGTCCCGGCCAAGATGTCCCATCGCTGTAAGTTCCTGTATTTTCATGCTCTACGGGTGGCCCGCAGGGCCGTGAGCGACTGATAGGAAATTTGATTCCGGGCGTCCGGGTGGTCATGGCGTTAGGGCCTCCTGGCCGACGGCGGGGGGTGGGGGGTGTAGCCAGAACACCAGAGACGGAACAGCCTCGCTACCGTATTGCTTACCCGAAGCCTTGAGCAGGAGAATCCAATCCGAGGCAGTTGGTTTCGAAGGGATGTTCCATTGGTATCTTTCGCTCAGTGCGTCCTTCTCCGGGGTAATCGCCCCCAGATCTGTGTACGCTCCTGTTTGAGTGTTAAACCACTTGGCGATGTACGTCGTGTTCCGCATGCCCCGGATGACGCCGCTGGCAGTTGTGGACCGGTTGTACAGGTAAAGAACATACACGTCCGCATCAATGGTAGCCAGGCTGTGCCACGCGGTCGGTTCGGGTTCGAACCATTGCTTGTCGTCGAACCGCGGGGTCAACATCCACCACTCGATTGAGCCAAAGAAGCTCCTCATATGAACGCCCAGTTCCGTCGCCGACGGAAACTCGATGCTGGCGGGCCACTTCGTCTTCTTCTGCTCAACGGTGACTACTACGTTGCCTCTTACGGAGTCCGTATCCATATCGTACGTGCTGTTGTATAACCAGATGTCGCTGGCGCCGTATCCGTGTCCGAACATGCCATTCAAATACGAAGCCCAACCTTGCTGGCGCGCGCCCGCGCCCAGCGTCCAGAGATGATCGTAACTGCCTTCATAATTGACCAGAGGCTTGCCTTGTCCGTTTTCCCAGAAATCCTTCAGCGGCGTCCAATTCATTCCCGCATTGTTGGGCGGCGTCCACTGAATCCCGTACCATGTGTGCCCAGGCACATCCCTGAAACTCGAGGTCGCTGCCATTACGCCGTAACCGTTCTTTGGACGCTCCGCGATGGGCGGAAGTTCCCTGGGCTCCGGCGTACTGCCCATATATTCCATGTGCGCCGTGCCAGGATGCCGGTAGACGTCGTATTCGTGAACCCAGGCCAATATCTTCTTCCATGGATTCGATCTTGCGTCGAACTTGTCCTGATCGCCCCTGTCGTAATAAAAATCGTTGTCGACCTCCTGGCCGCTGGTCCACATCACCGGGTACGCGCCGAATCGCGCCACCCACATCCGGCAAAGTTTCTTAAGATACTCATCGGTGTAACACGGCTTATTGACCTCCGGCGGGAAGAAGAGCTCGGCGTTCGCGTGAACCAGGCCGGCATCCGCGATGAATTTGAAGCGGCGATCCAGATCCTGCAATGCGGGCAGATCCGCATCGCTGAATCCAGATCCAAAATCATATTTCGCCCCCAGCGGCTCCGATTGGTAGACCGTGAATCCTTGCGCGACGCGCCTGCTGACAATGACCTTGAACATCTCATCGAAAGGTTCCCTTGGCATACTCCAATGCGTATCGCCCAGATAGAAGAATGGAGAGCCATCCGCATACATGAAATGGCGGACACCGGGCGCCGTCTTGATGAAGCCGCGCCGATAGATTTCAAGCGGTCCCTTGTACCGATTCGCGCCCAATGTCCCGTGTTTTCCGTGCAGACCGCCGTCCGCAACATTGGAACATATCGAAGCGTATTCCCATACGCCGCATTCCACGGGAGCAAAGCGGACGCGCCACGTGTTCCCGCCATCCCAGAATCCAGGCGCGTTATACGTCTTCCCCGCCGGCGATTTGAAGGCGACGGTCAACTCTGTGTCCAACGGTTGAGGATAGACTATCGCGCTCTCGAACGTGATCTCCACGGCTCGCCATTTTTCAGTCAGAACATTCACCGCCGCCGGCAAAATATCCATGTATTTCATCCTTACTTGCCCCCCCGGGGAAGCAGATCATCTCACATCGCATTCCGCCGTCGCCCCCGCGTCGAATCGCACCACCATGATCCGCCGGTTGACGCTGTCGGAGACGTAAAGCCGGCCATCGGCCTCGGCGTAGTCGCACTCGGCTGGCCAAGCGAAGGCGATCTCGGGCTCGGGCGTCTTGCTCTTGGGCCCGGCCGAGTCGGCGTTGCCATAGGCGCCGATGCGGGCGATGCGATTGCCCGCCGGATCGAGCCACTCCACCGAGGAGTGGAACGCACTGGGTGCGTAGACGCGGCCGTAGGGGTCGGCGTCGAGCTGCGACTGTAGGCACTCGCAGCCGTCGTCTCCGGTGAACCCGTCGAAGGAGTGCGGGACGATGCCGATGCCGGCATAGCGCCACTTGGCCCCGGCCACCTTCACGTCCCAGCCCAGGTACCCGGACTTGTAGGCAACCGCGTCGGCCGGGGCCTTAGCCAGCGCCAGGCTGTCGTCGGGGGCCCCGCCTTTGGGAGTGTAGTTGCCGTAGATCTGCCCGCCCTCCGGCCCGAACTTGAAGACCGATCCCATGTGGAAAAGGTACGGGTTGGCGTAGAGGTAGCACCAAGGCGCCGTGCGGTCCGCCTTGCGATAATACTTCCATGCGTCCGCCGGCACGGCCTTGGCGAAGTCCGGCGGTATGATCTCGTCGGCGGGCTTGAGGTTCATGCCCAGGTAGATGTTGCCGCGGTTGTCCACGCCGATGCCCGAGTCGCCGCTGCCGCAGCCGTTGACCAGGGCGGTCCTCTTGAGCGTCCCGTCCGGACCGAAGACATCGACCGTCGAAACCAGAGCGTGGTCGGGCGAGCGGCGTACGTAGATATCCCCGTTCGGGGCGATGCAGTGCCCGCGCAGCCCCATGATCGGACCGTAGGCCCGGAACTTGATCTCCAACTTGTTGGAGCCGGTGGCCGGGAAGGCGAGCGGCTTGCCCTGGGGGTCGACGCGCAGAAGGGCATTGGAGCCGTAGTTGCCCATCAGGTAGATGTTGCCGTCCCGGTCCAGGGACAGGTCGTTGCCCGGCAACTTGAAGGCCGCGCGCTTGCCGGTCTCGATGTCGATGGTGCTGTGTCCGCCGCCGACCTCGGAGACGATCACCCGCTTGCGCTGCGGGTCGGCAACCATGAAGGTCGGGTAGTGCAGCCCGCCGGGCTCGCCGACCGGGTTGCCTGGCTTGAGGGAGGCGCCCTCGTCGATCATCGGGAGCAGGGCGTTGGCCGCCCCGTAGCCGGTGTAGAACGAGGCCCACAGCCGGGGCGGTGTCGCCGAGGCGTCCAGGGCGATGAGCTCGGCAACGCGCTTCTTGATGTCGAACTCCTGCCGGACGATCTCCTTGGGCGGCTCCCCCTTCCAGGGGCCGAATTTCAGTATCCGGCTGACGATCGGGTCGCCGGCTTTGCCTAGGTCGTAGTAGCGCCCGGGCCTGCGGCCCATCAGGTAGATCTCGCCGGTGGCCGGATGCACGGCGATCTGCTCGGGCTGCGGGGCGGCGAACTTGCCGAGCATCTTGCCATCGGCCGAGTAGACCTTGACCCGGTCGTTGCCGCGGTCACAGACGTAGAGCCGGCCCTCCTTGTCCAGGGCCAGGCCCTGGGGGTCGTTGAAGCCCTCATCGTCGGCGCCCGCCTCGTTCTTGCCCAGCCACGGCGCGCCCGCGTCCTTGTCGGTCCACTTCATCCGGTAGACGGCGTGGCCTCTCTTGTAGAGGACCGCATAGATCCATTGCCCGTCGGCGCTCATCGCCAGGCGGTCCATGCCGGCGACATAGGCCTCGCCCGCGCCGCCCATGAAGCCCCGCGCCGCGAGGATCAGCGGGCCGGCAAAGCCAACCTTCTCGGGCGCCCCGCCCTCCGGGTGGAGGGCAATCAGGTGGCGCGGCGGGCCGTGGTTGCACATCGAGCCGATGGCGCTGGCCGCCACCAGATGGCCGTCGGGGTGCCAGGCCATGGTTTGCCCGCGCAGCCCGGCGACCAGCGGGTAGAAGCAGTGCCCCTGGCCGTTGAAGACCAGCGGCTGGCGCTTGCCGTCGATTATGACGTGGCCGACCTTCTCGGTGCGCGCCTCGGGGGTATCCGCCGCGTAGGGCATGATGGTGCGAAGGTACTTGCCGTCCCGGTCCAGGACGCGCATCTCGGCGCGGCCGCGGAAGGCGTCGGCCAGCAGGATGTAGAGCTCGCCCTTGGGGCCGACGGTCAGCGCGCTGATCGCGCCACTCAGGGTGTTGTCGTTCCGGCCGAGGATCTGGTCCAGTCGGGGCTTCAGTCCCAACCGCACCCGGGCCTTGAAGGGTCCGCCGGCTGCGGGCTTGCCGGCGTCGTCCCGGCCGTCCCAGGCCACCTCCTGGGCGAGCGAGTCCTTCTTGAAGGGATCCGGCGCGTTTGTGCCGAGCAGCCCGGCGGCCAGATGGCGGACCACTTTGCCCTCGGCCCCGACGATGCTCACTTCGACGTCGGTCGGCGCGGCGAGCGTGAAACGGATATTCACGCCCTCGCCGGACTTGCTCGCCTGCGGTTTGTCGGTGAACGAAACGTCCGCAGCCAGGGTCCCGGCGGCAATCAGGACGAACACAGTACCCAGTGCGACAGATCTCACGTGATAGTCTCCCTTCGTCAGACGTGGCTCCCGAACGGAAGGAGACATTCCTCTTCTTGATTTGACTTTCCTTGGCATCTCGTCAAGCCAAAAAGTGGAACGCCCCCCCCCTTTTCCGCCTGTGACGTGATAGGCGATCCGCTCCGGTGCGTGTCTCGGTCCTCTAGCCATGCAGTCATCCTACCGGCCGGCGAACCCCGGCCACAAGGCAAAACAATGGGACGTGCCCCAATCCTGTTCGGCACGCGGTTTGCTGTGGGGAGGCGGGGGCGTGACGGTGGAGTGGATCGGCGGCAGCAACGGTCAGGGTATTTCGGGGACACCATACTCAAGTCGGATATATAGTCCGATAATACCGCAGTCGTGAAGGCTCAAGGACGTGTTCGGGGCCGGTGTATTACGCGCGTAATACAGTTCCACGTGGAACATCGCACGGAACTCCCCTCTCCGAAGCGGCGTGTCACTCCGCCGCCAGCGACATGCCCTTCGGGGCTCGCCACTTCGAGCGGTCGTCGCCGCCGGCGCCCCAGGAGATGTAGAGTTTCACCGGGCCATCGCTGGTGTCCAGGTCATAGATGTCGATCTTGCCGGCCAGCGTGGTGATTCGGCCGATGCCCGGCTTCTTGCCCTTCGCGTCGCGCAGCCGGGCGACGTAGGCGTGGGCCTCGTCCTCGCCGCCGGGGCGAATCGGATTGTCCTGCTTGTAGCCGTAGGTCGCATCGTCGGAAGCGCCGGCTGTCCCGCCGGTCTTGGGTGTCGGGTCGTCGACGCCGGGGACGACCACGGGACCGCCCGCCTTCTTCGGCTCGATGGTCACCTTCGAGTTGTTCGTCGTCTTCACCGTCGCGTTCACGTCCTTGCCGTCTTCGCCCTTGGCCTTCACCTCGGCGTTGACCTCCAGCGTTCGCTGGTCGGCCTGTGCCAGCCCGGTCTTCACGTCCACGCGCAGCGTCGACTTCTCGGCCACTTCCAACTTGGTCACCGTCACGTCGATGCCGTTGATCTTCGACGCCTTCGGGCTCGTGTTCTCATACCTGCCTTCCGACGCGATCACGGCGACCTGGCCGCCGGCGGCGGAATCGGCTGACACCAGCTTGCAGTCGTAGCGGGCCTTGATTTCGCCGACGATCGGCATGTCCACGCGCATTGAGCCTTTCCACGTGTCGTTGACGGCGACGGCCGCCTTCGGCATGACGCACTCCAGGCGGCGGAGCGCCTGCTCGATGGCCTTGTCGCCCAGGCCCATCCGCGCCTCGACCAGGGCGGATTTCTCCTCGTCGGTCTTCGCCTTCTCTGCCAGTTCGTTCCACAGCTTGTCCAGGCCGACGACCTCGACCACCGAATCGTCGCTGTCCAGCGTGACCTGCACGGGCAGGCCGATCAGCGGCTTGTAGACAAAGGCTGTGGCTGCATCGCCCTCGCCGGTTTTTTCGCTGTCGTAGGAGGTCGTTTTCTCGGCGGCTTCGGTCGACTTGATCCGCGCGAGCTTGAGCGTCACCTTCTTGTCGCCCTTGTCGTTGGGCGCGGCCACGATCAGGTCCCAGACGGCGGTCTCGGCGGACTTGGATTTCTGCTCCTGCTCGCCGAACTTGATCACGGTGTCGCCCTGGGCCGTCTGGGTCATCGTGTACGTGCCGGGCGGGTAGGCAACGCGAACCTTGACCTTCTCGCCGGGCTGGGCGAGGCAGAGGCGGGCAGTCAACAGGACGGCAACGGCAACGGCCAGGCGTGTGCATCGCGGCATGAGACGCTCCTCTCGATAGGTGACGCCGTGACCCCACGGCACGGCGATAATTGTCGGCTCGGGCGCGGAAAAGTCAACCCATTGGCTTGGGGCCTGTCCGGTTGGGACGCCACGGGAAGAACGGGAATCCGCCGATTTCCCTCTGTCGCGGGCAGACGATGCTCACGGTGCCAAACCAGAAAACGCCGCCGGGCTTGAACACCCCAACGCCTCTCGAATGTAAGTCATTAGTTACGGTGCGTTAAGTTGTTTCGTCCGGGAGGGACGGGGCAAGATTCTCTGGAAAAGACCGGAATCCAAAAGGCGAGGGCGGGGATTGGATTCCAGTCTTGAAATCCAGTTGGCGCCGCGGTCGCAATCTCCTTCGATGCCTTCTGGGAAACCACCGCGACGAAGGTCCTACTCCTTCTCTTGCGGTGCGGCGGGCTTTGCCTCGGGCATGGTCGTCGGGGTCCACTTGCGGGCGTCAGCCGGCAGTTTGTCGCTCGCGCCCAGCAGCAGGTCGAATCCGACCGGGATGTCCCGGCAGCCGTTGTTGAACACGAACTGCACCGCATCGAGCACCGAGGCCGGGTCGATCGTCTTCTTCTTGTCCACCGTGATCGGGTCGAGCACCTTGCCCTGGCCGAACACCGGAACGATCATCGGATCGTCCTGGCCGGGCTTGAAGTCGAATTGCCGGAGCAGGTATTCCTCGGCTGGGTCCGAGCCGTCAACCTTGAAGACTGTCACGGTCTGCTTGGCCAACTCGAGCGCCTTGGCGATCGCGGCGTCCGCCTGGGCGTTCGTCTTGGTGTTCTTGCCGCGGATGGAGATCAGACACATGGTGGCCTTGGGCGAGTTGAGCAGCTTGATGATCTGGTCCCGCGTCGGCGAGTGGGCGATCCGCCGCAATTCGTCCTTGCCCGGAATCTTGTCCAGCACCGCCACCGTCCGGTTCAGCGAATCGATCAGCAGGCAGACCGGTAACGTCCGCAGCCGCAGCGCCTCGATCACGCCCGCGTCCTTGCCCGCGTCGGACAGGTCGACCAGGTCCGCCTTGCCCAGCCCAGCCAGCGGCTCGGCGGCCAGTTCCTTCACCCAGCGTTCGGCGATCTGGAGCGTCGGCACGCGGAGCACTTTCGTCGAGGAGGAACTGATGATGCCGACGCGGTTGCGTTCCGGCTGGGTGGACGCGATCGGCGAATCCAGGTCGATCGACGCCTTGCTGTCGTAGACGATCACCAGGCGGGCAGGCTTCTCCTTGAGCACGATCTTCCGCATGCTGTAAGACACGACTTCGCCGGCGGCGACCGGCGTGAGCCGGGCGCGGGCCTCGGGCAGGCTCTGAAACTTCTCCATCACCTTGCCCTTCGCGTCCAGCAGGGCGAGCATCGGGAACGCCTTGACTCCCGCGTTGTCGAGGATGTCCTGGTAGTCCCAACTGATCGGGCCGGTGATGTCCTGCGTCCACGACGTCAGGTTCAGCGCGGCGATCGGCGAGTCGTCTTCCTTCGGCGCCAGGGCGGCCTCATCCATCGTCTTCTGGAACGCCTTGGGATCGGCCAGCCCCGGCTGGTAGGCCACCAGCAGCGTGAATGGCCCGCGGGCCCAGTTCTGGCTGCGGGCCAGCACGTGAACCGGCGCGTCGCACGCCGTGGAAACGATCGGCCCAACGAGCAGGCCCATGGTTGCGGCGATGGCGGTCGCCAGGAGTCCGGGAACGATCAGGTTGCGTACGCGTCGCATGATTCACCTTTCGGGGTTCGTGTAAGCAAAGTCATTCTACCAAAATCCGGGCGTCCCCGCGCCGGTGCGAAACACGTAATGTTGCTGGAGGTTCAAAAGTCCAGGGATCGCAATCCCTGGGCTTTGCACCCGCATTGCACGAATGGGTAAACCCGCTTAACATGACCGAGTTGCGTCGGAGCGGAACGGGATTGGGAGGCCGGACATGTGGTGGCGGCTGGTTTTCAAGGAGATCATCAGGCGGCGGTGGG
>JAQTVL010000468.1 GCA_028706835.1 Phycisphaerae bacterium
CCGGCTGGGAGGCGGGGCTGTTCCTGTGGTACGACCACCGCGAGAAGGTCGAAGATGTGCTCGAAGCCTGGGCCGAGGTATTTCTGGAGGAGATTCGCCTGACGGTGCAGCACTCGCCGGCGCCGATGATCACGCTGGGCGACAACATGGACCAGTTGATGGTGTCGCCGGACCTGTTCCGCCGTTACGCGCTGCCGTACTATGCGCGGGTCGCCCGAATCGTGCATGATGCAGGCAAACTGTTGTGCGTCCATTGGTGCGGCCGGACCGGGCGGCTGCTCCCGCTTCTGCCGGGCAGCGGCGTGGATGTCGTGGAGGCGGTCGTCACCGAGCCGATGTCGGACCTCACGATTGAGGGGGCGTTGGCTGCGCTTGACGGACGGGTGTGCCTGCAAGGCGGCATCCCGGCGGTGCTGATGTGCCGCGAAGGCGGCTCGCCCGACGACCTGCGCCGCCGCGTTGACCACATCGTAAGCGATCTTCGCCCGAGGCGCGGTTTCATCCTCGGCATGTCTGACAATGTGCCCCCGAACGCCGATTTTGACCGCGTGAGGCTGATCTCGGAGATCGTCAACGACTCAAATGCCTGAGCCGAAGGACTTCCGCCGGCATCATCTGATCTTCGCCTGCCGCGCGGCGGCGAGAATCTCCGCCGGGGTTGCGGTTCCCGTGGTGTGCAACCTGCCCACCACGATCGATCCGGGGAGTTGCTGGTTGACGATGACGACATCGCCGTCGTCGGCGGCCAATTGCCGTTCAGTGTGTCGCCCATGATGGCCCGTCCGCGGTAATCGCCCCGGCGGGCATTATAGCGAAACGATCCTCCGTCTCGCGGGTTGTTTCTTTGGAACGTCAACAACAGGAGGCGACTCGATGCGAAGGTCACGATCCGGGCGTTCGGCGTTGGCGATGGGGCTGGTGATGCTCTTGGCGTCGCCCGCGATGGCGGGGCTGGCCGAGGAGTCCCGTTCGAGGCGGCAGGAGGTCTTTGAGTTCACCGAACGGCCGACCGTCACGCGCGACGGCGACAGGGTTGTGATCGGGTTCGCGAGCAAGGCATTTTGCGACGCGACCGTTGTGATCGAGGAGAGCCGCGACCCTGGGCGTGACAGAATCGTGCGGCACCTGGCCAGCGGCGTGCTCGGGGCGAACGCCCCCGCGCCGTTCGCGAAAGACTCGCTCAAGCAGTCGATTGTCTGGGACGGCAAGGACGATCGCGGGGCCTACGTCAAGGACCTCAGCCGGGTGGCGGCCCGCGTGTCGCTGGGGTTGCGGCCGCGATACGAGCGAACGCTGCACTGGTCGGCGCAGCGGCGGAGCGGGAACCTCAACTCGGTGCTGGCCGCCACGCCCGAGGGTGTCTACGTCGCCGACTCGACCATCCACGGCGGCTACGTTCGCGTCATGCTGCTGGATCACGCGGGCAACTATGTCCGCACCGTCTACCCGTTCCCGACGTCGCAACTTGACGGCATCCCGGACCTGATCCGCCGGGAGATGCCGCAGACCGGCCAGAAGCTTGCGCAACGCTACGGCCTCACGCAATTCACGTTCCTGACCACGCCGAACGAGTTGTGGGGCCAGCAATGGCCGACGGGCAGCACGGGATCCTCGCCCACCTGCACCGGGCTTGCGGCGTTCGGCGACCGAGTGTTCCTGCTCAGCCAGCGGCTCAACGCGATGACAAGCGGCGGCGGCACCGCCGGCCGGCCGCTCTGCGGGCCGACGGTCTTCGTGCCGGTGTTCGTGCCGGGTATTCACAACTGGCCCGGGGGAATCGTGAAGGTCCCGCCGCGGTCAGCCGCCATGAGCCCGGACGGCAAGTGGCTGTACATGACCGGCTACTTCTGGCTGCGGTCATGGCGGCAGGGCGGGCTGAACGGCGTCTACCGCATGTCGGCATCCGGCGAGGGCACGCCGGAAGTGTTCGTCGGCAACATGGACTACAAGACCAAGCCCGGCGCGGCCGACGGGCAGTTCGACGTGGCGGCATCCGTCGACGTGGATGCGAAAGGCCGGGTCTACGTCGCGGACTACGGCAACGATCGCATCCAGGTGTTCGACGATGCCGGCCGGCACCTCAAGAGCATCGCGCACCAGCGGCCGGCGCTTGTGAAGGTCAGCCCGAAGACGGGCGAGATGTACGTCTTCAGTTGGACCGTGCCCTGGCGGATGACCGAGGACAAGAACACGCCGAAGACCTCCAAGCCGACCGGCACGATGTCGCGGCTCGGACCGCTGGAGGACCCGAAGGTGCGAGCGAGCTATCCGCTGGACGTGGAGATTCCGCTCTACGACGGCCCGGCCTGCATGGCGACGGTGGACTTCTGGGCTGATGGCGGCCCGGTGATCTGGCTGAGCCACATGGCTACCGACGCTTCGTGGATCGACCCGAACTGGACGAAGACGGGCACGCGGCTGCTGGTGGAGAAGGACGGCCGGCTGGAGGTCCGCCGCGATTTCGTCAAGGACGCGCTGCGCGACATGGCGTTCACGGAGCCGGCGGGCAAGACCCGGCTGAAGGTCTACGCCAACCCGGTCGACGGCGCCCTGTTCATCGGCTACGGCGACCGGAACGCCGGCGTGTCGAAGGCGTTCTACCGAGTCACCCGCGTCGATCCGAACACCGGCCGGAGCGAGGTGCTCCAGACGCCGTTCGACACCGAGGACCTGGCGTTCGACACGCAGGGGTTCATCTACCTTCGCACGGAAAACGCGATCGCTCGGTACGACCCGGCCACCTGGCGGGAGGTGCCGTTCGACTACGGCATCGAGCGCAAGGGCGTCGGGTTCGGCCACGAGGTGGGGCAGGGCGGCAAGGCCGGCAACGTCGTTTCGGTCATCGATATGCCCAGCGTGAAGGCCGGCGGGTACTGGCATATGGGCGGCTTCGCAATATCGGCGAAAGGCCTGATCGCCGTCACGTGCTACAACGCCTTCCGCCGCGAACTGATCGACGCAATGGAGAACCCGAAGGCGAAGGACGCCTACAAGTCGAACATCGTGAAGTACAACCCGAAACTCTTCCCCGGTCGCAACGCCGAGTGGGCGGTCCACGTGTTCGACCAGCACGGCAAGATGGTCTATGCGGATGCGATTCCGGGCAGCGTGCAGTTGGCTGGCCTGGGCATCGACAGCAACGACGACCTCTACGTGCAGATGCTGGGGCCGCGGGCCTACGACGGCAAGCCGTACTTCAACGACATCTCCTGCACGCTGTTCAAAGCCAAGCCGAAGGTGACGCGGGTGCTCTCCACCGCAGGCGCGCCGGTGCCGATGGACGCGGAGGCCAGGCCGAAGCGGCCGCCAGACGTCATCGGCGGGCCGTGCGGCAACGGCTGGATCGAGGGCGCCGAGTGGATCTGCGGCGGGCTGGGCGCGGCGTCGAAGTACCTCGGGCGGGAAGGCGGCGGGTGCTGGTGCGACCAGACGCAGATGGCACTGGATTTCCTCGGCCGATCGTTCGTGCCGGAGCCGGACACGTACAGCATTCCGGTGTTTGACGCCGCCGGCAACGTGATTCTGCGGATTGGCCGATACGGCAACGTCGATGACGGCATGCCGCTGGTTCGGTCCGGGGACCTGGCCAACGCGCGCCCGCTCGGCGGCGACGAGACGGCGCTATTCGTGCCGCGGTTCATCGCCGTGCATACGGATCGACGGCTGTACATTTCCGACATGGGCAACTTCCGCGTGCTCAGCGTGAAGCTGGAGTATCACGCGGAGGAGAAGGTCGCGCTGGGCGGGAAGTGAGGTGGCGCGTGCAGGGTACATGACCGTAGCCGCAGTTCGGAATTGGCCATTCTTCGTCCCGTAGGGACGGTTGGCAATAGCCCAGCGATTCATCGCTGGGGACGCAGTTGTCCCTATTGAGGTCAGTCCCGTAGGGACGATTGCACGGCGACCGCTTGGCCCGGTCACTCAATCGTCCCTGCTATGTGGTCCGCGGTCAAGCCCGAACGAGGCGACTCGGCCTGGCGGGGCCAGGTTCGCCTTGTCCATGAGGGGCAGCCGCCACCCGCTACGAGCGGGCCCAGTTGTCTTGCAGCATCGGGCAAACGCTGACTACGTGCAACCTGCTATTCGGT
>JAQTVL010000469.1 GCA_028706835.1 Phycisphaerae bacterium
GTTGGGCCTTGAAAAACGTCGGGCCAGTCGTCAGACTGCCTGACACAACCCCGGTCGGTTCTGGGGCGCGCCCCTGGTAGGTTTTGGGGCGCCCCGCCCTGGTAGGTTTTGAGGCGCCCCGTGACAGCCACTTCGCCAGAGACGCCTGGCTCTCGCCGGACGGCCTACCCGCCAGAAGACCTGCCACGCTGATGTCCTCATCCAGGCCGTCCCAGTGAATCCCGTGGCCCTGGCCGATCAGTCGCCACCTGGCGCGTTCCTGCTCGGTCGCGTAAGACAATCGAGGGAATCACGCCAAGGGAACGGAGATGCTTCGACCGTCACTGAGGTCCACGGTCAGCGTGTCGGTGGTAAGCCGAACTTCTTGAGCAAATGGAACCGTCACTTCTTGCCCTGCTTCGCCAGATCCCGATAGTGTTCCATCGTCAGCCGCAACCCTTCGTCGAACGGCACGATCACGCGATAGCCCAGCAGTGTCTCCGCCGCCCGAATGTCCGCCAGGCTGTGCTTGACATCTCCTGCCCGCTCCGGCTCATGAGTGGCCTTCAGGTTCGTGCCCAGCATCTTGTTGATCAGATCGACCATCTGGAGCAGGCTGATCTGCCGGCCCGTCGCAACGTTCACGACCTCGCCGTTTACCTTCGCGGCGGTGGCTGCGAGGAAGTTCGCCTGCTTGACGTTCTCGATGAACGTAAAGTCACGGCTCTGCTGTCCATCGCCGTAGATCGTCGGGGCCTTGCCCGCCAGCATCCGCGTGATGAACGCCGGAATGACCGCGGAGTATTGCGAGGTCGGGTCCTGCCGCGGGCCGAACACGTTGAAGTACCGCAGCGCCACGGTCGGCAGGCCGAACTGCTTCGCGAACACGTTCATGTAGTATTCGCCGACGAGTTTGTGAATCGCGTAGGGGCTCTTCGGCTGGGGCCGGATCGTCTCGACCTTCGGGCTCTGCTCGACGTCGCCGTAGGCGGAACTGGACGCGGCAAACGTCACCCGCTTGACCTTCGCCTCGCGGGCCGCCATGAGCAGGTTGAACGTCCCGTCGACGTTCGTCTCGTGCGTCAGAACCGGCTCGGCGACCGACCGCGGCACGGACGGAATGGCGGCCTGATGACTGATCACGTCGATGCCGCGGCAGGCCTTGGCCAGGTCGCCCAGCTTGCGGATGTCGCCCTCGAACAGTTCAGCCCGGGGCTCGTTGGCCAGATGAGCGAGATTCTCGCGGCGGCCCGTGGCGAAGTTGTCGAGGATGCGGACGCGAAAGCCTTCCGCGAGGAAGCGATCGACCAGGTGCGAGCCAATGAAACCGGCGCCGCCCGTGACGAGAATGTGCATGCGATATCCCTGCCAGACCACCATTCGTCGTGCCTGCCCAGTGGTCAGTGGTCGGTGGCCAGTGGTCAGTGAAAATCCGCGACGCCGCAACTGGCCACTGACGACTGGTCACTGGCCACTGCTGTTTAGATATCGGCTTTCGTCGACACCGAATCCAGCACTTCCGCGAGGATCCGGTCAGCCGACACGCCGTCCGCGTCGGCATCGAAGTTCAGGATCAGGCGATGCCGCATGGCCGGCCCAGCCAATGGCTTCAGGTCGGCGAAATCCACCTGCAACCGGCCGGTTGCCAAGGCCCGCGCCTTGCCGCCGAGCAACAGCGACTGCCCCGCCCGCGGCGACGCGCCGTAGCGGACGTACTTCTTCACGAGCGGCGTCGCCGACTCGCTGTCGGCGTGCGTGCCGCGGACCAGCCTGGCGACGTACTGCGCCACGGGCGCCGCCACGGCTGCCTCGCGAACCAGTTGCTGCATCGCCAGGAGCGTCGCGCCGTCAGCCGCCTTTATCGCCGCCGGGGGCGTGCCGACCGTCGTCCGCGAGAATATCTGCACGAGTTCCTCGCCGCTCGGGGCCGTCACCAGCACCTTGTAGGCGAACCGGTCCAACTGGGCTTCCGGCAGCGGATACGTCCCCTCCAGTTCCAGCGGGTTCTGCGTGGCGAGCAGGAAGAACGGTTCCGCCAGCCGATGCGTCGTCCGCCCGACCGTGACCGACCGCTCCTGCATGGCCTCGAGCACCGCCGACTGCGTCTTGGGCGTCGCTCGGTTGATCTCGTCCGCCAGCACGATGTTCGCAAACACCGGCCCCGGGCGGAAGCGGAACTCCCGCTGACCGGCCTCGGTTTGCGCAATCATGTCCGTGCCGGTGATGTCAGCCGGCATCAGGTCGGGCGTGAACTGGATGCGCGAGAAGGCGAGGTCGAGGCTGTCAGCCAGCGTGCGGACGAGGAGCGTCTTGCCCAGCCCGGGCACGCCCTCCAGCAGCACGTGGCCGCCGGTGAGCAGGCCGGTCAGCACCTGCTCGATCGCCTGGGTGTGTCCGACGATGACGCGTCCGAGTTGTTCGCGAACGGCCGCATAGACCTGCCCGAACCGCTCCACCCGCCGCTCGACGTTCTGGGTTGCATCGGCCATGATTGGGATTATACGGCACTTTGGCGGGGGACGACAATCCTGTTGTGGACAGTCGCCTCACTTGAGCAACCGGAAAAGCTTCGCCTGGATGGCCGGGCCGAGAGCCTGCCAACTGGCGTGGAACTGTTTGCGGACAGTGATGAAATCGCCCAGCAGGAACACCTCCCGCACGCCGCGGATAGACAGGATCGCCTTGGCCAGCGGGTTGAGGTCCGCCTCCTGGGCGGATCGGAAGCTCTGGCCGAGGCCTTCGAATTGGCGGTTGAGCGTGATCTTCACCGCGTCGGGGTCGGCGGTGGGCTCGATCCGGATTTGCAGCGGGTCGTCCATGGGTCTTCTTTCCATCGTTCGTGGTGTGCCCGCCAGGGCATCTGGCAGCGACCGTCTTACAGCGGCACTACGAACTTATGTTATCATGCCCGCCATGGGCACACTCATCGATTCGCACGCTCATCTGACCGACCATCGGCTGCTCAGCCAGATCGACGATGTCATCAACCGCGCCCGGGCCGGGGGACTGGCGGGCATCCTCACCATCGGCACGCGAACCGAGGACAACTTGCTGGCCGGCGAACTGGCCGAGCGTTACCCGGACGTGTGGGCGGCTGGGGCAATCCATCCGCACGACTCGGCGAAGTTCTCGCCGGACATGCTGCCTGCGCTGCGGGAGTTCCTGGCCCGGCCACGCGTGGTCGCGCTCGGCGAGATCGGGCTGGACTACCACTACGATTTCGCCCCGCGCGACGTGCAGCACCGGTCGTTCGAGGCCCAACTGATGCTCGCGGCTGAACTCGGCAAGCCGGTCATCATCCACAGCCGCGAGGCGATCGCCGACACGCTGGCGATCGTGGCCCGCTTACGGGCCGCCCATGGGCCGATTCGCGGCGTGTTCCACAGTTTCACCGGGACGGCCGATGAGGCGAAGGCGATCCTGGAGGCTGGGTTCTTCCTGTCGCTTTCCGGCGTGGTCACGTTCAAGAAGAGCGACGCCCTCCACGCAGTCGCCAGGCTCGTGCCGGCTGACCGGCTGCTGCTGGAGACCGATTCGCCGTACCTGTCGCCGGAACCGATGCGCAGGGTGAAGGTGAACGAACCGGCACTGCTGGTTCACACGCTGGCCAAGGTGGCTGAGTTACGCGATGGGACGCGGGATTCGCTTGCGGAGCAGACTGCGAGGAATGTCGAGGCACTGTTCGGTATACACGCCTGACTGCGGCACACCACGGCATACTGCGGCATACTACCGCATACTGCGACCTGCAATTTCGCGGCCTGGCGATCGGTCGAGTCATGTTCCACGTGGAACATTACCCGGCCACAATGTTCCACGTGGAACATTGCCCCCGTAGTGGATCACGGCCTACGGGACACCAGCCGTTGGGGGTGATGATCCATCTGGGACGCGGAGCGGGGTAATGTTCCACGTGGAACATTGCGGCGCGGGCCTACTGCCCTACGGCGGCTCGCACTGCGGCTGAAGCCGCACCTCCCCCGCACGTGTGATCGAAAGAGTGTTCCACGTGGAACATTGACCGCGTAGTGGGTCGCAATCTGCGGGACACCAGCCGTTGGGGGTCGTGGTCCGCCTCGGCCGCGGAGTGCGGATGATGTTCC
>JAQTVL010000470.1 GCA_028706835.1 Phycisphaerae bacterium
ATTGGCTGCTGTGCTACAACGCCCGGCTGGAGAACGACCGGTTCAGCGGCATCGGCCCAGCCAACCTGCCGCCGAACACCGCGACCGACCAGATAGTCCTTCTGATCGCCGTGCCGGCCAACACCAGCCTGTTCAAACTGGACCTCGGCGGCGGCGAGCAGATTCTCGTGGACGTGTCCGCCGGGAAATAGCAGCGAGCGACAAGAAAAAAGAAAGCGCCCGATTGGGCGCTTTCTTCATTGCGGTTTGCTTTGCGTCGCTCGCCCGCTCACGCGGGTTCGGGTGATTTGATCGTCGCCACGGCGGTGCGGATGAGCTCAGCCACCCGGCCGGCGGTCGTCTGCTTCGGGTCCTCGTAGTTCTTCTCGTAGAACGTCTCGGGTTCGAGCGTCCAGCCGGCGGCCAGCCTCGCCACCTCGCGGTTCAGCATCTTCAGGACGTATCGGCCGAACAGGCCGGCGAACAGGCGGGCCATCACGGGGAACTCCCGGTTCAACTCGCGCTGCCAGGTCTCCAGCTTGGCCAGAACGATGGGGTTGTCCTTGAACCACCGGCGGGCCGCCCAGATCGCGGCGGCGAAGGTCGTCGACAGGCCGGACACTTCTCGCTTGAACCGCCTGCGGATCCGGGCATCGCCGCAGTCGCGATACTTCCGCCAGCCGGCCAGGAGCGTCGGCACGATTCGCAGCACGCTCGGGCCGTTCACCTCGAAGTCGCGCTCGAACGCCTTGAGCACGAGCTTCTCCTCGGACCCCGGCGGCAGGTGCGCGTGGCGATAGTTGAATCGGTACTGCCCGTGTACGTCTTCCGGCGCGATCTCCTCGTCAGTCAGTATCCGCCCCTGGGCGCTCAGCTCGGCGTGCAGCGGCGTGCCCGGAATCGGCGTGTAGAGCATGAACTGGTGGAACTCGGTCGCGTGGCTGACCGCGTAGGCGATCGCGTCGTCGATGTTGTCCAGCGTGTGGTTCTCCAGCCCGATAATCGTCGAGCCGAGCACGCAGATGCCGTTGGCCTGGAGCGTCCGCACGAGTTCGCGGCTGTCGTGGCCCTTCAGTTTCTCGTAGCGGCTGTCTTCGCCTTCCAGGCCCATCCACACCCACGACACGCCCAGGCCGACCAGTTGCTCCATCGTGTACATCTTCAGCACGTTGGCGGAGCTGAACACGTAGATCGACCAGGCCTTGTCGTTCTTCTGCATGAGTTCGAGCAGGCGGAGGGCCCGGGGGCGCTGGAGCAGGAAGTTCTCGTCCATCACGAAGAACGAGTGGACCTTCATCTCGCGCTCGAGCTGGCACATGATCTCGAACAGCTCGTCGCCGGTCCTGTAAAAGTGGGTCGATTTGCCCTTGCCGCCGAACATAGCCGAGGTCGAGCAGAAGTTGCAGCCCAGCGGGCAGCCGACCGACGGCACCAGGGTCGCCGCGCCGGTCGTCGCGTTCACCTTCATCTGCACGCCCATCGAGCGGCGCGACACCGCCGACCAGATGTGCGGATGGCGGATCGGCTGGTTCTCGTCCTCGCCGAGATACCGGCGGAACCAGCGAATGCCCTCTCCGCGGACGACGTGGTCCGCGTCAATCCTGGCCTTGAGGTCGGGAACATTGCTGATGTGCCCGCCGACGACGATCGTTGCGCCGGGCTGGTGCGCCCGGATCAGCTTGCACATCTCGGCCACCTTCGGCGTGTTCGGAATGATCGAGCTGATGCCGACGATGTCGTAGCGGTTCTCCGAGAGTTCCTGGACGAACCGCTCCCGCGACGGGAAATCGAGCAGCGTGCATGGAGCGGAAATGTTGGCCTGGATGAACATCAGGCCCCACGAACGATGGTGCATCCGCAGCGAGAACGGCCCCTGGGCGCGGGTCACCTGGTTGTGGTAGAGCTCCATCGGGTTGATCGTCCGGCTGCCGTGGGCGTCGTCCAGGCCGTAGGGGCCGAACACGCTGCACAGCAGGACTTTCGCCTTGGAACGCAATGGATGAACCGGGTGCTGGTCCGTCACGGGCGATACCGACTGGGCTTGCATGTGATGTCCTTACATCTGCACCGCCGCCAGGCGGCAGGCAGGAGGTTTCCGGGCTTAACAGACAGCGAGAGGAGGAGCAGCAGAGGGCGGACACTCGCGGGACGTCAGGAGTGCGGACCTGTTGTCGGCCAACTCTCAGCCGTTATTATACCGCCGGCCAGAACCAGTCTCTAGGCAAATCCCAGACCGGCACACCCAAGTACTATCGGCCGAGGGAGCCCTGATTCTTGCCGCCAAATGCACGTTTGCTTGAGCAATCGCGGGTGCTGCGATACAGTGGCCCAACTCGGGGACGAAACTTTCGCCGGGAGATGACGTGAACGATCGGGCGGTGATCTTCGACATGGACGGCGTGCTGGTCGACAGCTATCAGCCTCATTTCCTGAGCTGGCGGCAGATGGCGGCCGAGCACGGCATCGACATGACCGAACGCGAGTTCGCGACGACCTTCGGGCGAACCAGCAGGGACATCATCTCGCACTTCTGGGCCGACGCCGCCAGGCTGTCTGACGAGCGGATCGCGGCCATGGACCGGCGAAAGGAATATCTCTATCGGCAGGCCATCCGTGCAAACTTCCCCGCGATGGGCGGGGCCCGCGAATTGACGGCTGCGCTGCGCGAGGCCGGCTTCAGGCTGGCGATCGGCTCGTCGGGGCCGCCGGAGAATGTCCAGGTCGCGCTGGACGGGCTCGGGCAGGCGGCGCTGTTCGATGCGACGGTCAACGGCATGGAGGTCTCCCGCGGCAAGCCGGACCCGCAGGTGTTCCTGATCGCCGCGAAGAAGCTGGGCCTCCAGCCGAGGCGATGCGCCGTCGTCGAGGACGCCCCCGCGGGGCTGAAGGCAGCCCGGGCGGCCGGCATGATCGCGATCGCCCTGACGGGAACCGCCGATCGCGCGACGCTGACCCCGCTGGCGAACCGCGTGGTCGATTCGCTGCGGGAACTGAACCCGACCGTCATCGCGGAGCTGATCGACGAAAAGAAGTGACCTCCTGTTGGCGAGCCGGGCCGTCCTAGGCCCCGCAGCGCCTCGTGACGGGACCGAGGACGGGCCGGCTCGCTCGACATTACCGGCACGCCGGTCTGGATCGACGGCGGGGAATCGCTGCTGATCGGGTGATTCTCATCCCTGCTTCACATTCGCTTCACAGATCGTGCCTATAATGCCTTGTTTACGCAGGCCTCGCTCGTCGTCGAGCGCCTGGCCTGGGCGGCACCCGAGGATTCCCGATGACTCTCCGCAAAGCTCGCGTTTCCATGCTCCGACTGGTGTTGTGCCCGATCGTGATCGCAGGCATCTTTTTCGGCCGGCCGCCGGGCGCCGTCGACACGCTGGGCGTCAGCCTGGTCGAGTTCGCCGGCTATATGCTGCTTCTGATCGGGCTGGGCATCCGGCTGTGGGCGATCCTTTACATCGGGCAACGGAAGTCCAAGGAACTGATCGCCGACGGGCCTTACTCGGTGTGCCGCAACCCGCTCTACGTGGGGACGTTCGCGATCGTGCCGGGGATCGCCCTGTGCTTCGAGAACATCCCGCTGGCAATCCTCGCGTTCGCCATCTCGGTCGCCGTACACTACTTCGTGGTGCTCGGCGAGGAGCGCCGCCTGACCGAACTGTTCGGCGACGCCTATCACGCCTACTGCCGCGAGGTGCCGCGATTCCTGCCGTCGCTGCGACACTACCACAGCCCGGAGAGGTTCGAGGTGTCGGCCCGAGGCATCCGCAGGGCGATCCTCGAATCGATCCCCGTGCTGCTCGTTCCCCCGCTGGCGGAATTGGTCGAGGCCCTCCAGGCCCAACACATCCTGCCGATCCTGTGGAAGATGCCGTGGCTGTGAATCACGAGTAGATTCGATTGCAGTTTCGCCGGCGACACCGCATACTACGGGCTGGTTTGGGGGACGCGACGTCGGGGGACGTGCCGTGCGGGCTGGGGTCCGAAACGCATTCACGCTGGTCGAACTGCTCGCGGTGATCGCCATCATCGCGCTGCTGGGGGCCATCTTCCTTCCCGCAGCCGCCGCCGCTCGCGACGTCGCCAGGCGG
>JAQTVL010000471.1 GCA_028706835.1 Phycisphaerae bacterium
CACGGCCCGTAGAGACAATGAGAACGCCCCGGTCAACGACGGGTGTGGGCGGAAGCCACACGGAGCATCCCGGAGCGAAACATGTTCGCATCCGACGGTCGACGGGCGAACGGGTTGGCGGAATGCTGGATCGAGTGGGCGGCGACCACCTGCCTTGCTACGCTCGCCGCGGGGCTCGGGACCGGCGTGGGAACGAACGACAAACCTCGGCAGGAGAAGAAGATGACCATCGGCGCGTACTACTTCGACGGGTGGTCGGGTCAGCGAACGTTGGCGGGCGACGTCAAGGAGCCGTGGGCAAAGAATGCCCCGACCCACCTGACCAAGCGGCTGGTCGAGGAGTTCCCGGAGCGCGAGCCGGTCTGGGGCTGGCGGGACGACTCGCCGGAGATCATGGAGCGACAGATCGACCTGGCAGCCGACCACGGGCTGGCCTTCTTCGCGTTCTGCTGGTACTGGCGGGACGACGAGCGGGCGATCAACAAGCAGGCGATCAAGGACGATCCGCTGCACACGAGCATGGAGCTTTTCCTGAAGGCGAAGAACAACCGCCGCCTGAAGTTCTGCCTGCTGGTGGCCAATCACCAGGGGGCGCGGATACGCGGATCGGAGAACTGGAAGCAGGCGGGCGAGTTCTGGATGCCGTATCTGAAGCACCCCCAATATCAGACCGTCGGCGGCAAGCCGCTGATCATCGTCTTCAGCCCCGGCGGCGGGGACAAGGACGGCTTCGCGCAGGTGCAGGCGTCGGCGCGGGCCGCGGGCCTGCCGGGGGTGGCGATCGCCGGTTGCGGGGGCGGGGCGCCGGAGGTGGGCTGCACGCACGGGACGCACTACAACGTCGTCCCCGGATACACGGCGGGATCGGAGCAGCACGCCTACGCGGAACTGGCGGCGGCGAACAAGGTCGCCTGGGGCGGCAGCAGGCAGCAGCCCTATATGCCGATCGTGACCGCGGGGTGGGACAAGCGCCCATGGGAAGGCCCGATGGGGCTGAACCAGGGCGAGGGCTGGTATTACCCGGACCGCACGCCGGAGAAGTTCGCGGCCCAGTTGCGCGACGCGGTCGCGTGGATGGACAAGCACCCGGAGCAGACCACCGCTGAGCGCATCGTCCTGATCTATGCGTGGAACGAGTTCGGCGAGGGCGGGTATCTTGCGCCGACCAAGGGCGACCCGGACGGCAAGTACCTCAAGGCGCTTCGGTCGGTGGCGTCGCCAGCCAGCCAGCCCGACTGACCGGATGTCGCAACGAGCGCGGACTACTGGCGTTCTGTCAACCCTTATCTGATGGGTGCCATGGCTGGGACGCCGTCCGGCTGTCTTGGACGGCGGGCCAGCCATGCCCGCACGAGCAAGACATGCCTGCGACAAAACAGCCGTCGCAGGCATGGCACCCGATCCATGCCTCAGTGAGTCTCGCTCGGCGCGGCCTGGGTGGCGGCGCTGGGGCCAAGTTTCTTCGCGACCTCCGCGGCGGCGGCGTACAACTTTTCCGATCGTTCCGGGATCACCTTGCGGCCGAGGGCTTCGGCGATCTGGGGCGTACACTTGCCCTCCGCAACCTCGGTGGCCAGCGTCAGCGTCCGTTCGTCGAGCATCGCCTGATAGCCCTTGGCGGCCTCTTCGCCGAGCCTGGCTCGCGAGGCCGGATCGAGCAACGCCTTCTCGATGGAGATGCGGGCAGCGCACTCCTGGGCGCATTCGCGGAACATCTCGTAACGCTCGGTCGCCACCGGCCCGTCCTTGCCCGGGGCCAGGATGGCGCAGGTGTTGGTGTCCGTCATGGACAGCCCGCCCCAGCCGAAGAACCGATCCACCAGCCGGGCCGCCCGGCCGCGATCGTTCTTGAAGACCGGCCAGAAGTCCGCGCCGAACCGCATGTAGCCCCGGATTCCGCCGGCCAGGCAGCCCTCCAGCGCCAGCCGATGCTGGGCCAGCGGGAACCCCGGCGACAGTTTGCCGATGCCGCCGCAGCCGGACCGCCCGAACGTCATAATGAGCCGGGTCTTCTCCTGCCAGCCATACATCCGCTTCTTGGCCGGGTCGGTCGGCCGGCCCGAGCCCCACACGCTGGCGACGTAGCGCGTCGGCTGGCCCTGCAACTCGTTGGCGAACCCGTGCGAGCAGCACGCCCACGGCACGTCCGGGGCGACGGCCTTGAAGTCGCCCACGATCAGCTTGTTCGGGCGCATGTCGCTGGCGGTGCCGACCAGGAATGACTTTTCCAGCCCGCGCTTCTTGAGCACTTCGCGCATGCCGTCGAAGGCCGGCTTCCAGAACGCCTGCGATTCCGGCGTGCCCGGCTTGGGGGCGGTGGTGTAGCTCAACTCGTTGGTCTTGGGGTCCAGCACGCTCACCGTGGCGCCCTTGATGTTCTCGTCGGACACCTGCGTCTTGGCGTAGAACATCGTCGAGCCCAGGTCGATGTCCCAGGCGTAGAACACCACCACCGGCACCGCGCCCATGTGCTTGACGACGAGGTCCAGATATTTCTCGACGATGGCAAAATCCGGCTTCAGGCTGCCGTCGGCCTGCTTGACCCAGCGAACCATCCCGTGGTCGTTGCCGAAGTTGGTCTTGGCGATCGCGGTTATATACACCGCCTTGGTTCCCACCTCGCCCAGCAACTGGAGCGACTGGGCCAGCAGGGCGAAGTGCTTGTCCGACCACAGCGGCGCCTGGTACTGCATGGCCACCGACTCCGGCGATTGCGTGAACCCCGGCTCCGTGGCGAAGTCCTTTGGCTCAGGGATAGTCCAGTCGTGGACCTTCAACTGAAGCGGCGCCGCCCGCTCGCCAAGGCCCTTGACGCTGACCGTCACCTGGCTGGCGTATTGGCCGGGCTGGGCATCCCGCGGCACCCGCACCGTGACCCATATCGGCTGCACCGCCATGAACGTCGCCTTTGCGTGCGGCTTGACCTCTTCCGGCGGGGCGGCGTCCAGGCCGTCGAAGGTCGGCTCGCGCCAGTAATCGCCGATGCCGTCCAGCAGGGCGTAGCGGACCTGCACCGCCGACGCGGGGATCACGCCGCCGCCCTTGTCGGCCTTGAGGTCCGCCACCGTCACTTTGATCTCCGTCAGCGGCTCCGGCGAACTGATGACCACCTGCCCGGAGTACACGCCGCCCTTGGCGCCGACGATCACGATGGGGGCGGTCTTCTCCCAGATCGGGGCCTTGTCGCCGCAATCGGAAATCGCCAGCTTCAACGCGACCGGATGGGTCCACGCGTGCAGTTTGAGCCCATCGCCCGTGGCCGGCTGGCCCCAGGCCAGGCCTGCCGCCGCGCTTACCGTTACGACCGCCATCGCCAATGCTGTCAGGAATCGCATGCGAGTCTCCTTTGTGGAACTTCCTTGTCAGCAAACCCCGATGCGGGCCAACTGTTGCGGAGTCCGATTTCGGATGTGGTTGACGGGCACGGTAGGCGTCCGCGAGCAGGCTGGGCGATTGGGTGCATGACCGTACCTGCAATTCGGACTCGGTCATGTGTTGTCCCATGGGGACACTTGGCAATAGCCCAGCGATTCATCGCTGGGGATGCGGTCCTCCCGATCGAGGCCAGTCCCGCAGGGACGATTGGAGGGCCGCCGCGCGACACAGGCGCCCAATCGTCCCTGCGGGACTACTGCTCCAATTGGGCGGTTCGATCTCCCAGCGATGAATCGCTGGGCTATTTCCAACCGCCCCTGCCGGGGCGAACAAATACGATCATGCACCCCGGCCGGATTGATGTCCTTGTCCCTTCGCCCCGCGGCGGTAGAATCTGGCCTATGAAGATTCTTCTTTCCAACGACGACGGCATTCTCGCGCCCGGGCTCGAGGCGATGTATCGCGAACTGTCGCGGTTCGGCGACGTGGTGGTTGTTGCGCCGGAGTCGCCGCAGTCGGCGGCTGGGCACGGCATCACCGTCACCATGCCGCTGATCGTCCATCGCGTCCACGTGCAGGAGAAGTTCCACGGCTACAGCGTCGGCGGCCGGCCCGCGGATTGCGTCAAGCTGGCCATCCGCGAACTGACCGGCGGCCTGCCGGACCTGGTGGTCAGCGGCATCAACG